>DATFJD010000412.1:0-2235 GCA_035269475.1 Halalkalibaculum sp. | reverse complement strand
CTGCACGGCCCGGTCATTAAATAGTTGATGTCTCAGTGACATTAATAAATAGGCACGTACCGATCTTACATCCGCAAGATTCTTGCGGTATTTCCATAGCTGGAAAAAAACTTCCTGGATGGCGTCTTTGATTCGGTCATCTTCAGGTATTATGCGATAACCGTATCCATACAGGGAGTCATAAAACCTATTAAATAATAAGCTGAGCGCTTGTTTATTACTGTTGCGTAGCTCTTTCCAAAGAACTTCGCTGGAGTTATTCTGCGTCTCTTTGCCGTCAGATTCCATTAGTTATTAGGAACCAAATATTATCATTTTAGTTGCCGAAGGTATCCGGCACTTAATGTAATGATTTGACTTGGTCTATTCACTATTTTTAGTCAGAAATGACAGTACCGGAACCGGAAAATATTTGTTTTATTCCGGTTGCGGACAAAGTAACGGTTACGTGTTGAAGGTTGATGGGAATACGGATTTGAACGTACTGAAACGTTGTCCTGACAGGTAAGAAAGTTCCTTATGTTTATTCTGCCTGCGGAGTGCCCGTCTTTAATGCCAATTGGGTTTTAGAAACGGGCGTGATGCATCTCAGGTACATTGTACCAATTGTTCGATGGATTATTATTGAACTTCCGGAAATGGCACCAAATCAGTCAGGCCTGCTTAGTTTTAACGGATTATCTTTCGGCATATACAGAAATTCTACTCAAAAGTGATAACGTGTTTATATTTCTTCTGTTTCACTGCCAGGGCAGCGGCTTTTTTGGCGTAATTCTTGGCCGTGCAGTCGTACTGCAGGGACAGGTTTCCGCTGATATCGATGTCAATCTGATTGCTGAAACCTTCGGTATTGCCGACCAGCACCGACCCCTTAATAGTCGGGGTACCCTTGCCGTCAAAATTATAGGCATTTTCGAAGATAACCAGCCCGTTAAACTTGAAGTTTCCCGCTATGTCAAGTTCTGTGCCGTTTTCGTCTTCATACGACATGTTTCCATCTGAACGTACGACCAATATTCCAAACCCTTCATCTATGCCGCCCGTAAGTTTGGCCTGGTCTTCAACAAAGAATACACCCGGATATTCTTTGGTGCCCATAGATCCATGGTAGCTACCGGATATATATTGGGTGTATTCCATGTTTTCAAGACGCTCAATCAGCTGGTCGGTAGGCCGGTATGAAAGTGTGGTGTCGGTTTTAATTGGGGGATCTCCCTGAAGGTCATTGCTTGTGTAGCTGTCAACCAGGTGGTTGGAATTCTCATCCATAACCGTGATACCCGGCTTGTCGGTACAGCCGCTTCCCGATGCATCAAACCCGTTGATCGAAGAGCTGCCGCCGGCTGAGTAGGAGAAGTTCTTGGTTGCAATGGTCAGGGGAGATTTAAAATCAGGCACATAGTCGAGGGAGTTGATTTCGTACACACTTACAATTTGTACCGGCTCATCCAGATCGGCATGGTTTGATTCAGAATAGAGCCTGACCGTGTCGGGTGACCAGTAATCCGTGCTGTTATGAATGTATTCCGCATGCAGGGAGAAGGGGCGCCCTTCTATGTCCCCGGTCCAGGGATTCCCGGAATGGTGATCTTCCGCCCATGTTGAATCTTCATTCATTTGCTGCATGGCCATCTGTATGGCCATATGGGCGGTATTTTTGGCCATGACAAAATTGGCGTATCCTGCATTTCGAGAAATCATCATTTTGCCCTGACCTGCGGTTCCGATACCTATATAACCCATTGCAACAATGACTCCGGAAAGAATGATTAGCATTGCGCGACCCATAATTGTACTCCCTCTGCCGTTTTAGATGATATTATCTGTATATGTTGTTCACGGCATGAACCTCACCTTCCTTTTTACATGCAGGATGTGTTGATCCGCCGGACTCATTTGTACTCCCTGAATAAGTAAAAGCCAACTAATTTACTGTATCCATATGGCATCTTGTTTTTTTCGATGCTGTAAATAATTAAGGAATTCTAATAAACATTAGCAAATCTTAATAAAAGTATTATATTTGTGCTATATCATCTGCAAACAACACGACTATTATGAATGAAGAATTAGATTTCGAAGACTATCCGATCCTGCACCTCCATATGATGATCGACGACTATGAGGAATTATGCAGAGAGGCAAACAAGTGCTACTACTCAGATACGGCAAAGACAGAATATGAAAGCAGGGATGAATATTATTTCGATATAGACCCTCAGGGCAGATTTTCTT
>DATFJD010000411.1:0-6165 GCA_035269475.1 Halalkalibaculum sp. | reverse complement strand
CAACATCCGCGTACAATTCACTATACCCAACGTTGACAAAATGGCTAACCTCGAAGTTAACATTAACGGGGAAAAGCGAAAGATGAAGTTCCGGATTGTTAACTTTGACTGGAATTCTGAAACCGGCAGTTCGGAAGAACTGATCAGCGTACTGAGAAGCCAGATCCAAAATTATGATAACGAGTGGGAACTGTACCATATCGGTACGCCGCATGAGGACCGGATACCGGTAACTTTTCGATTTCAAGATCGTTAATTGTCATGCTTTTCCAAGCAATTCTCAATTTATTGTAACAAATACCCGCCGGGACACTCTTTTATATAACTGATAGTATATTTGTTTGGCTTTGTTGTAAATATACTAAGGTGATAGCAATAGGTAGTAGAGTAGATAGCCATCAAAAATCCGGCATGCTAAGTAATTATATCAAGATTGCCTTTCGCAATCTGCTGAAGCGAAAGGCTTATACATTCATAAATATAACCGGTCTTGCAATCGGATTGGCCTGTTGTTTGCTGATCAGCATGTATGTTATAAATGAGCTTAGCTACGATCAATTTCATGAGAAGGCGGACCGCATTTACCGTCTCAAGCAAACCTCCCTGAATACGGACGAAACCTCATCCACTACCACGTTTAAAGCCGGACCCATGCTGGAAGCGGAGTATCCTCAGCTGGTGGAGCATAGCGTACGTTTTTTCAGTATGCAGCAGCCTACTCATACCATGCTTGACAGGGAGACAGGGAATTCCTTCAGGGAGTCTAATTTCTATTTTACAGATTCCACATTTTTTGAAGTATTCAGCCGAAAGCTGATCAGAGGCAACCCCGAGGAAGTGCTGGCTAATCCTTTGTCGCTGGTAATGACTGAGGAACGTGCCAGGGTATATTTTGGGGATGAAAACCCTATAGGTAAAACCCTGAGTTTCCAGGGCCGGGGCAGTATGAGCCTTGAAGTGACCGGCATTATGGATAGCTGGCCTGAAGAATCACATATGGAGATTGATATGCTTGCCTCATTCTCTAGCGTGGATGTATTATATCGCAGAAGTCCGGATTATGATGAGTCGTGGTGGTGGAATCCGGTGTGGACCTACCTGGAGCTGAAGAACGCAGGCATGGCCGATGAATTGAGCGATCAGCTCCCGGCCTTTGCAGACAAATACTATCACCCGAACAGGCCCGAGGGCGAGGAAGTTAGTCTCGGTTTACAGGCACTGACGGATATTCATCTCTATTCGAACCTGGAGCAGGAGATGAATCCCAACAGCTCAATATTCTATATCTATCTTTTTTCAGCTGTGGCAGTACTTATACTGGTTATTGCCTGTGTGAACTTTATGAATCTGGCTACGGCCCGTTCTGCAGAAAGAGGGCGGGAAGTCGGTATGCGTAAAGTGCTGGGGGCCGACAGACGTCAGCTTTTCGGGCAGTTTATGGGCGAATCTTTTTTGATGAGCTTCCTTGCTGTGGTCCTGGCGGTCGCCATTGTTTATTTTACCCTTCCGGTATTCAATGACTTTATAGGGAAAAACCTTGAATTCAATATATTTCAGAGTACCTTTTTATTTGCCGGCCTGATTGCCCTTTATGTAGCTGTGGGTTTCCTGGCCGGAATTTATCCCGCTTTTTATCTTTCCGCATTCAAACCCGCTTCAGTTCTTAAGGGAGACGTTGTAAAAGGAGAGAAAAGCGTACTTTTTCGAAAGGGACTGGTAGTATTCCAATTCAGCCTGTCGGTGATTCTTATTATCAGTACTGTTCTCCTGTACCTTCAGCTGCAGCATATGCAGACGAAAAAGCTCGGATTTGATAAAGAGCAGATCGTCATTATGCCAATGAAACAAAATCTGATTGCCTGGGAATTCGACCGTTTCCGTGAAGAGGCCATGCGTAACCCCAATATAAGAACCGTTACCGCAACCAGTAAGATACTGGGTACCGATAAACAGCAAACATGGAAGATTTATCCCGCATCAACCCCGGCAGACGGCGAAAGGTCTACTATGGCTTTACATGTCACCTATAATTTTCTTGAGACCTATGGTATCAATCTGATTGCGGGACGTACATTTTCGAGATACTATCCCACGGATAAGGAGCAGGCCATACTGATTAATGAAGAGATGCTCGGCAGGCTGGGTATTGAAAATCCGGAAGATGCCATTGGGGAACTATTCAATTATGATGTGTCGGAAGATGAGGTTAAAACCTTTTCAGTTATTGGCGTCACTGAAAACTTTAACTACACCTCTGTTAAGAAGAAGATTAAACCACTGGTTATACGTCTTTCTGAAGGTACCCGCCCTATTTTGCAAACCATCTCCAGTGCAGTGGTAAAACTAGGTCCCGGAGGTGTCAGTGAAGGGCTGGAGCACCTGGAGGAGGTCTGGGCGGAAGTCAATCATGTCGATCCCTTTGAATACACATTCCAGGATGAAGAGCTGAATAAAATATATGCGGCAGAAATGACGCTGGGAAGCGTAACCGGTGTATTTACGCTGCTTTGCATTCTGGTAGCCTGCCTCGGCCTCTTCGGACTTGCTTCCTTTACCGCATCAAAGAGAACAAAGGAGATTGGCATTCGAAAAACCTTGGGCGCTTCTTTAAGCCAAATACTGATACTCTTGTCGAAAGAGTATGTGCAGCTGGTTCTGATTGCAAATATTGTTGCATGGCCCGTAGTGTACTTCCTGGTAAGCAGCTGGCTGCAGGATTTCCCCTACCGCATTGAGCTGGGCCTGAATCTCGTGCTTGTCTTTGCTGCAACGGCCATACTAAGTGTTATAGTCTGCCTGTTTACGGTAAGCTACAAGTCATTGAAAGCAGCCCTGATAAATCCCGTTGACAGCATCAAGCAGGAATAACCGCTCACCGGTCCGGTTTGGTAAATTGCGATTGCCCTTGCAGCTCCTGACGATATATTTTGTGTCACCCTTAAGTGTGATGATTATTGTGGCGCCATTTTGCATATCTTGTTTCAAAACCTATCTTTCCGCTCGTTTATTAACCATGAGGACTAATCTTTTTATGAAAAAGGTACTATTCTTAGCTCTGATAGCAAGTGTTTTGATAATAGGCTGCGGACCTCAAAGCAGGGTCGACGGCAATATCCGTTATGATATCCGGTTCCCGAATGCCGAACATCATGAAGCGGAAATAATTCTTACCATAACAGATTTAGATGCTATCCCTGTTAAGGTATCCATGAGCAGAACCTCGCCGGGGCGTTACGCACTGCATGAATTTGCCAAAAATGTTTATAACGTGTTAGCCGTCGATGGAGAGGGTGATACACTGGATGTATTTCGTCCGGATCTTCACAACTGGATTGTAAGCGGTCACGATGGGACATTAAAATTCAGCTATACCTTATATGCCAATCACGCAGACGGTACCTACTCTGGTATTAATGAGCAACATGCCCATCTGAATATTCCCGCAACGCTGGTTTGGGCGCAGGGCACTGAGATGCAGGAGATGACCGTTCAATTTCATCCACCGGCCGGCAGCAATTGGAAGGTGGCTACACAGCTGAAGTCAACAGGAGAGCCTTACGTGTTCACAGCACCTGATTTTTACTATCTTATGGACAGCCCGACAGAACTCAGTGATTTCATGCTTCGCGAGTGGACGGTTCCTGCCGATACCACTGAGTATAGCATTCGATTGGCACTGCATCACAATGGAACCGAGCAGGAGGCTGATGATTATGCTGAAATGGCCAAAAAAGTCGTAGACGAACAAATTGCTATTTATGGAGAACCGCCGGCTTATGATTTTGGAAGCTATACCTTTATCGCCGATTACCTGCCCTATGTTTATGGTGACGGCATGGAGCATCGCAACTCCACTATTCTCACCAGCAGGCGGTCTCTCGAACAAGGCGCCCTCAGAAATTTATATACTCTTTCTCACGAATATTTCCATGGATGGAATGTAGAACGCATTCGTCCCCAAAGCCTGGAACCTTTTTCATTCCAGGAAGCGAATATGTCAGGTTCCCTGTGGTTTGCGGAAGGTTTTACCAGCTATTATGACGATTTGATAATACGGCGTGCCGGCTTGATCGATAACAGGGAATATGGCGAAGGGTGGAGCGGTACTTTGAATTATGTACTGAACTCACCGGGCAGTAAATTTTACAATCCGGTTGAAATGAGTATGCAGGCGCCCTTTGTGGATGCAGCTACCTCTGTGGATGACCAGAATAAGGAGAATACCTTTATCTCCTACTATTCCTGGGGTGCGGTTATCGGGCTTGGCCTGGACCTAAAATTAAGAACGGAATTTGAGGGAGTAACACTCGACGATTACATGCGTGCCCTATGGCAGGCGCACGGTAAGCCGGAGCGGCCCTACCGGCTGGATGGACTGAAAAGTGTCCTGGCCGAAGTTACGGGAAGCCGGGATTTTGCCGAGGATTTCTTTGACAGCCATATTTATGGATCGGAGATGGTAGACCTTAAACCGCTCTTCGCCAACGCGGGATTTCTTTTACGAAAAGAGTTTCCCGGGAAGGCAGTGGTCAGTTTTGGAAGCGAAAGAATTGACTTTGAAACGGAGCGGCCAACCATTAGCGAAAATACATTGATCGGCAGCCCTCTTTATAAAGCCGGGATTGGCGGGGACGATGTACTGTTAACTCTGGGTGGGCAAACCATCGGTAATGCCAGGGACCTGCAGCGAATACTGGCAGGTCATAAGCCGGGGGATACGCTTGCTGTTAGCTACGAATCGCTTGGTGAGCAGTATGAAAGCACTCTGGTTCTTGCAGAAGATCCCACGCTGGAAGTTATACCCTACGAGCAGACGGATATGAAAGTGACCGAGGAGATGAAGACGTTTCGAGAAAGCTGGCTGGGGAGTAAGGTGCAGAAGTGAAACGGCAAACGTGAAACGTGAAACGGCAGAAGGGTTTGGACTGTTTCCGGAGCTCTGCTACGGAAACCGGCCTTGTTAGCATTCTGTCTCCTTTTTACATTCAAGCGTGGACGCTTGAAACAGCCTGTACTTTAAACTGTTGCACTAAGTCATTTAATTCCTTTTTCAAGTTCTTCTTTCCTCCGGCCTCCCTTCCCCTTTATTCCCCCTTTAAATTGATCACCGAATTGCGGCGCGCTGCGCGCAGCGTTTGCGAGCCGATAGTCAGCATCGCCAGCAGAACCGTACCCAGTATACCTACAATAAATATGACCGGGCCGATATCCGTTTTATTGCTTACTACCTGCAGCCAGAGATTATTAATAAACCAGGCCAGCGGTGCCCCTATTACCACTGAAATGCCCACTAACAGGAGGTACTCTTTTGAAAGCAGGTAGACTATATTGCTAGCAGAGGCTCCCAGCACTTTTCGAATGCCAATCTCCCTGATTCTATTTTCGGCTGAGTACATCGCCATTCCCAAAAGCCCCAGGCAGGAGATCAAGATTGAAAATACCGCTATCAGACCCAGAACTTTGAGAAAATCACCAAAGATTACCAGCACCGGACTTTCTTGCAGCTGATCGTTGAATACCTTGTACTTTAAAGAATAAACGCTGTTGAGATCCAGCCAGCTATTTTCCAGATAATTGGCAAAGGCAGCCGTTTTTCCGGCCCTGACTTTCACTACGGCATAATAGAAGTTTTCGGGATCGTAGCGCAGGAAGATCGGGTCACCGCTTCTTAAAGGATCCGCTGAAATAAAGTTATCTACAACGCCGATAGTTGTATAGCTTTGTTCGTCAATTTCTACCGGCTTCCCTATAGCTTCAGCGGGTGAAACGAGTCCCAGCTTTCTTACCGCCGATTTGCCAAGTATAACGGCATCTGTAGAGTCACTGCCTATGTCGGAATTAAAGTTTCTTCCGGCCAGCAGGTTCAGCCCCATTGTGTTAATATATTTCTCATTAACACCAAAATAATGCCCGCGAATACGGTCTTCGAGGGAGTCTGTTTTCATCCAGGCACCGCTGATGGAGCCTAAGGCAGGGACTTTTGAACTAGCTGCAATAGAGATGACATCTGTGTGGTTTGCGTACTTGTTCTCAAATCGATCATAAGGTACATCCTGTAGAGCCACATTAATAATATGTTCGGTGTTGAATCCATGGTCAACATTTATCATGAAGTTAAACTGCTTGTACAGTATAATTGCGGTAATAATAAATACCAGCGAAAAA
>DATFJD010000410.1:0-5529 GCA_035269475.1 Halalkalibaculum sp. | reverse complement strand
CCCGATAGACCGGATAGATCGTCCGATAATGGTTCGCATAATTTCTTCACTGTCAATACTGCCACCGATGTCAAGTGCAAGCTCATTCAGTGTAGAAAGTTCATCAACTGCTCTCCGGAGCCTTTTATTCTTTGCGCTAAGTTCCTGTATCTTCTCTTCGAGTTCCTCTAGCTCATCCCTATGTGATATATCTGACGTCATTGAACTCCCATTTTAAACCAACATCTTATGATTTATCCTTTGGAGATGATGAATCAGTTCTCCTTCCCTCTTGTAAGTGTCTGAAAAATATAAATTTATGATGCTTATTTCCAACCTGTCTACTCAGGCGGTATTCGGTGCATTTTTTCAGGCTTGTGAAGCAGTGAATCCATCAGATGATTAAATCGCTGCTGCTTTGAAAGCTCTGTGAGGTCCGGATGAATTTTAATCCAAATATAATTTTGATACCCTTTATCAATAGCCGATTTAATATTTTGGAAAGCACGGTCATTCTTTCCCAGTGCTCCGTCAAGTAATGCAAGGCTGAACCGAATATCTGCCGTGCTATCACTATTCGCCAGCGCTTTTTGTCGCGCTTCTTCCGCTTTTGCATGTTGCCCAAGCCGGGCAAGCGATCGCCCGAAATGAACATAGAAATAAGGCCAGTCGGGATATTCTTTAATTTGCTTCCGCTGCGCTTCCAGGTGTTGATGAAAGTGGCGTTTGGCCGCTTTCTGGCGGCTCTGACGCCGACGTACGTCACCGGTCATATAATGGGCGCCCACCTTGGAAGAGTCTATGCCAAGTATCTGCTGGAAAGCGTCAGCGGCACTGTCATAATTTTTTGCCATACGGTGTGTATGTCCAATGCGAAATTGTGCTGTAATATTTTCGGGATTGAGCTTCACGGTACGTTGGAAGGCGGATTCAGCGGCATCAAGGCTGTCAACAGCCAGATAAATCCATCCCAGGTCGTTCCAGAGAGAGCTTGAGGTGCTGTCTTGTTTCAGCCATCGGCGGGTGTTTGCCAAAGCTGAATCAACCCGGCCCGTCGAGTACAGGTATATGTCATTGATCATGGCGAAGGTGAGGTTCGAAGGATTTATTTCATTCGCTTCCTTGTACCGGTTGGCAGCCTCTTTATAATTACCCATGCGTTTGAGAACAAAACCCAGGTTGTGATAGGGTTCCTCTTTATTGGGATAAAGTTCGATTAGAGTGCGGTAGAGACCGGCAGCTTTTTCAAGATCATGTTCTACATAATCGGCATGCATGGCGCGTATGATAAAACTTTCTAGATGCGTGAGGTCATCGGTATTCTTGATTACCTGCTTCAGCATTTTTACGCCTTTTTCCCGGTTGAATAGATCGATCTCCAGCGCTCCGAGCGCCGCTCTTGCGGTGGTAAAATTACTGTCCACCTCCAGCGCATGGCTCATGAGGCGCCTGGCCCCTTTAAAATCTTGCCGCCCGAGACGGTCTTGCCCGCGGGAAAACAGCTTTAGTGCTTCCAGTGACCCGGTAGTAACATTTGCCAGCGATTTATTGAATCTATTAATCTTATCCTCTGATTCGCCTAAAAATTTTCGCAAACGCTCGGATAGCTCATCCAGTGCACTTAGAACATCATCGCGGTCGTCAACACGGATGGACTCTGTGCCAATTGCACCGGGATCACCGGCACTGTAAACAGAAAATCCAAGGATATAGCCGGTCCCGACTTTAGAAATGGAAGGAGCTACGGCTACAGAGACACCTTCACGCTCTGCTATTTCACGGGCAAGAGAGCCGGAGAGACGTGTCGTATCCGGGCCCAAGCGCATTTGCTTTAGCGTTTCGTTTACCTTTTTCTCCGGATACACATTTAGATAAGGTGATTGCTCTAGGCTGATGCGGAAGGCTGATGAAAGGCTCCCCGTAAATATCGAATCGGAAGTCTCATTCCGAAAATCAGCCAATACAAGGCGGTCGCCTTCCTGAAAGGCCGCCGACTGCCGGGGCCACAGTGCCCATGTAGCTACTGCCAGCACTGCCAGTATTGCCGCAGCACCGGCCAAAAGCCTGCTGTGTTGGAAACTGGTTATGCTCCAACCTGAATCGGGGGTAAAGGACGGGTCGATTAATTTTGAGGAGCCCTCATCTTTTTTCAGGTCAGCCAAAAGTGTTTGGGCTGATTGGTAACGCTCTTCGGGTTTCTTGGCCAGGCATCGCTCAATAATTTGCACCAGCTGTTTTGGCGCATCGGGCCTGTGGTCCCGGAGCGGCGCGGGATCTTCGTTTACAATAGCGTAGGTCAGGGCTGCCCGGTGCATACCCTGGAAAGGAGTGGTACCTGCCAGCATTTCGTAAAGAACAATACCCAGGGAAAAAATATCAGAACGGAGGTCTACATTTTCACCCTTTACTTGCTCGGGCGAGCAGTAGGCCAGGGTTCCGACCGTGTCACCGGTTTGGGTGATCTGCTTTCCGTGCTTAAGCTTGGCGAGCCCGAAGTCAGTGACTTTAATCCCTCCCTCTTCGTCCACCATTATATTTTTCGGCTTGATATCGCGGTGGATGATGTTATTGCTGTGGGCGGCGACCAGCGCTTCGGTTATCTGGATGGCATAGTCCCGGAATACTTCAAGTGTAATTTCTTCCGCAGAATCAATTTTCTCCCGCAGTGTTTCACCCTCGATATACTCCATGACTATGAACTGCCGGCCCTCATGCTCATCAATATTATGGATGGTACAGATCTTCGGATGGTTCAATGATGCGGCCGATTTGGCTTCGCGAATAAAGCGTTGCTTATCCTTTTTAGAAGGGGTGGCGGATTCGGGTAAGAATTTTAGTGCTACATGGCGATCAAGGTTGGTATCCAGGGCCTTGTAGACCACGCCCATCCCGCCTTCTCCAAGCTTTTCCGTGATATGATAATGAGAGATCGTCTGACCTATCATCTGCTCCTCCGCATCCTATTTTATGAAGGCAGCGAATCTCAGCTTCAAACTATCCTCTAAGGTTCAACTCTCCGGATGTTCCTGTTATTTTTATGCTTTCTCATAATAATAAAAACGAGTACTCAGTGTAAAAAATTCGTTAGGGAAACGGGACCTGCAGCTTATGCGCAAGTTCGTTAGCATGCCGAGTTTTATTCATCAAGTTTATTTTCTCAAAAGTTTTTGAAAAATTAATGATTTAAACATACTGAATTAGGGACACAAAGGATGGGAAGAGAGAAAACTAGTCAGAGTGGCATGCCGCTTATAGCACAAGCCCAGTATATAATAATTGCCCTTTTTGCAATTATTATTACAATTATTGGCTTCTGGCAGAACTACTTTGGCCCACTTTTGAGAGGAACCCTGGAGGCTCACTGGGCTATTGACCTGCATGCTGGAATATTTATGGTATGGCTTGCTCTCTTCTTGGGACAAGCTGTTATTGCCTATAAAAAGAAAATTCCCAAGCACATATCTGTTGGCACCTATTTTGGTATTCCCTGGGGAGTACTAATTCTTATCATTGGGTTGTTTATTACATTTGCAGTTATTATTCCCGGTATTGGTAGGGATCATGAAGTAGATAACTATGCTGTATCTCTTCTGGGATCTCTGGGTGATATAATTACTTTTGGAATATTCTTTTTTGCAGCTGTCATATATCGGAAAAAACCTAATTTACATAAACGCCTAATGGTATTGGCTACCGTAGCCCTTTTGGGAGCACCCATAGCGCGTCTAGATTTGTTAAGTGGGGTAATGGGTCTTTCATTATTCACAATACTTCGACTGTTGCCCTTAATTGTAGCCATGGGATATGATCGTTGGCTTCAAAATAAAGTCCATACTGTTTACTGGGTAGGACTGGGAATCTTATTCCTCAATATTTCTCGGTTTTTTTGGGCAGGATCGGAAACATGGAAAGAAATCAGCAAATGGATGACAAAAAGTGTGAAACCAGTTATGGAGTCAATATTTTAATTATATAAACCTACTATCGGCAAGCCAATATGCGCGTTAAGTAGGCAGGCCCCGCCATTTTTTTCACCCTCTCTTTTTATAGTTAACCTTTAATTTTAAATGATTTTAACACGTTGGCGCCTGCACTCTAAGCGCGGGTTCGTTAGCTTGCCTAATTTAATATTTCCTATCCAGTTAGGGATATTTATTTGTTCATTCAAAAGGAGGTAGTAAGTAGGTGAGACAGTTCTCACATATCAAGACATGTATCGTGAAGCTAAAAAGCCAACCCAAGGTAGGAGGCCGGGTAACTGAAGAAGAGTAGCTGAAATGGCTAAACGTTGAAGGATTTCCGGAAGAAGCCTGCGCTATAGTGGCCTATAAAGTAAGAGATGGTCAAATTAGGTTAGCAGGATGTTTTAATAATAAACGCATTATGGTGCTCTTTAGCTTACTGTTAGCTGAGACAATGCTGATTTCACTAACCCGTCAACCTAATAATTTGGTGATATGGGGGAAGAAAACAACATATCAAGGAGACAATTCTTGCAACAATTGACGATGGGAGTTGGGGCCATAGGGGCTGGACTCATTTTACCCGGATCGGAATCCGGGCAGTCCTTCATATCTGGAATGACGAAAGCACCGCAATATGTATTAGTCTTGGGAGCGGGGCTTTCGGGTTTGGCTGCCGCCTTGGAACTCAACAATTCCGGCCATGATGTAACCGTGCTGGAAGCGCGCGGCCGCCCCGGCGGACGGGTTTCTACCCTGCGAGATCCTTTTCCGGGTGATCTGTATGCCGAGGAAGGCTACTTAGGATTTTCTAATACATATACGCATGCACTGCGATATATTAACAGGTTTGATCTGAAAAAGACCCCATGGGGCTTACCGGAAAACCCGGTATACCATCTGAATGGAAAACGATTTACGGCTAAAGACATGGATCAGTGGCCGTATAGTTTGACAGCCGAGGAACAGAAATTGGGTCCGATGGGCATTGTCAAGGAGTATATCATCAATACCCTGCCACCCGAGATCTCAAATCCGGACTCTTTGGATCAGGCACCATTTTTGAAACTTGACCAAAATCTCTTGCGGAGTATATGCGTTCCCAAGGAGCCACTGAGGGTGCGGTGAAACTCATTCAGCACACGCGATGGTTGGAGATTTTCCCCGCCAGACGTCAGCCCTTTCGGTGGCTATATCCGATAGGGGTCTAACTATGGGTGCACAACCGTTTGTCTTGGATGGCGGGAACGACCGCCTCCCGCGTGCAATGGCGGATGAACTGGGCGACCCTATAAAATATGGAGTTGACGTATCGGCCATAGCTGATAAGGGGGATGCCGTGCATGTCAAAGCTATAGAACAGAATACACGCCGGACCTTTGAGGCTGATCAGGTCATTTGTACCTTCCCGGCCAAAGTGCTGCACAAGATTCAATTCGATCCCAAACTTCCAGCTGAAAAACAGAAGGCGATCAAAAAAATGCCGTACATAGACCACACGCTAACGTATCTAACGGTTGACAAACCGTATTGGAAAGATCGAGGCGTGTTGGGCATTGCCTATACCGATCTGCATGTTGCCCAATTT
>DATFJD010000409.1:0-2535 GCA_035269475.1 Halalkalibaculum sp. | reverse complement strand
TAAACCTATTGGATGTGTTTTTTGTCCCAAGGTGTTACCGTTTTATTATTAAACTAATTCTTCTTCTTTTTTAGCCACAACTACAGTAATGTGGCATGATCGTTTGTTAATGGGGTGCGCACGGCCCATAGGTGCGGGTTGTATCCGCTTTAATGTTGCGCCTTCATCTACATAAATTTCTTTGATATAAAGATCTTCGTTTTCAAGTCTTTCTTCCTGAAACTTATCCCGAATATTGGCTGCTGCAGATTTTATTACCTTGGCCACATCAGGTGCCGTAGCCTTCTTAATAAATTCCAGCTTTTTCAATGCTCGGTTGACCTTCTCCCCGCGTACGGTATCAACTACCAAGCGTACTTTTCTCGGAGATTTACGCAGGTGCTTTTGTATAGCTCTAGCTTCAAATTTTTGTTCTGCCATAATTCAGCTTACGGTTTTCTGGTTGCAGGTTTATCTGCTTTCTTAATCGGGTGACCACGGAATGTTCGGGTCGGTGCAAATTCACCGAGCTTATGGCCCACCATATTTTCAGTGATATAGACGGGAATAAATTGTTTCCCGTTATGAACTGCCAGCGTAAGTCCTACAAAGTCGGGAGTAATCATTGAACCTCTTGACCAGGTTTTGATTACGTTCTTCTTCCCGCTTTCATTCATTGCATCAATCTTACGCTGCAATTTGTAATATACAAAAGGTCCTTTTTTCAGCGATCTTGGCATAAATAAACCTATTTAGACTTTTTTCTACTTCGAACGATGTAACGGTTCGAGAGTTTTTTACGTTTACGAGTCTTCTTACCCTTAGCGGATTGACCCCATGGCGAACGCGGATGTCCACCGGAGGCTTTACCTTCACCACCGCCCATCGGGTGGTCAACAGGGTTCTTGGCAACACCGCGGCTGAAAGGTCTGTTGCCTTTCCAGCGATTTCGGCCGGCTTTACCAAGCGTAGTATTAAAGTGGTCGGGATTACTGGTGTTACCTACCGTAGCGTAACAACTGCCCAGAATCATTCTCACTTCACCGGATGGCAGCTTGACCGTTACATATTTATCGGTCTTTGCAATCATTTGTGCCACAGTACCGGCACTCCTGCAAAGCTGCCCTCCTTTACCGGGATTCATCTCAATATTATGAATAAATGTACCCGGAGGCATATTCTTCATTGGCAATGCATTGCCCAGGTCCGGACCTGCATTTTCACCGCTGATAATAGTATCGCCAACACCGAGCTTGTTAGGAGCAATGATATATCGCTTTTCACCATCTGCATAGGCAATCAAAGCAATACGTGCAGACCGGTTCGGATCGTACTCTATAGTTTGAACCGTTGCCGGTATATCATGCTTATCCCGCTTGAAATCAATTTGTCGATACCTGCGCTTATGGCCTCCGCCTCTGTGGCGTGAGGTCATTCGCCCGCGGTTGTTTCTACCACCGGAATGACCTTTACCTTTAAGAAGCCTTTTTACCTTTGGCTTCTTCTCGGTAACATCATCAAAAACAGGTGCAATACGGTGCCGGGAACCTGGTGTTGTCGGTTTAATTTTTTTAGTAGCCATCGAACTAGTGTTTTCTAAATTTCGCTAAAGAAGTCTATCTCACCTTCTTTGAGAGTTACAATTGCTTTTTTCCAAACTTTAGATCTTCCTTCAACATATCCGCCCTTGGTAAAACGTCCCTTAGGCTTAGAGGGCATTACCATCGTATTCACTTTGGCAACCTTTACATTTGGATATCGCTCTTCAACTGCAAGCTTAATTTCAGGTTTCGTTGCATGCTTGTACACTTTAAAAGCATACTTTCCTTCCTGCTGCAGCCTGGAAAGCTTTTCGGTAATCAGTGGTTTTTCTAAAATCTTATCCATTATGCGGCCTCCTCAGTAGTATTTTCAATTGATTCCTGCAGTGCATCTACCGCGCCTTTCTGTATTAAAAGCACATCAGCATCAAGAATTTGATAGGTAGTTGCTTTATTCCCTTCAAGTACCTGTACACCGGGAATATTACGAGCCGACTTATAGATTTTAATGTCGGTATCCGCAGTCAGGAGCAATACCTTCTTGTTTTCAATCTCAAAAGCCTTCAGTATGTCAGATACCTTACTTGTTTTCGGTGCCTCAAAGCTGAAGTCTTCGATCAATGTGATTGCTTCATCAGTAGCTTTCAAGGAAAGTGCCGATTTTCGCGCCAGCTTGCGCATTTTCTTAGTCATCTTAACATTGTGCACTCTGGGACGAGGTCCAAAAACGGTACCTCCGCCTTTCAAGAGTGGCGAACGGATAGAGCCGCGACGCGCCATACCGGTACCTTTCTGACGATAAGCCTTTCGTCCACCGCCTCTTACTTCACCGCGTTCTTTGGTTTTGGCGGTACCCTGACGCTGATTAGCCATGTAACGGCGAACATCTTCATAAATCACCGTTTCATTCGGTTCAATACCGAATATGCTATCACGCAGTTCAGCATCACTGCCGCTTTCTTTTCCTTCTATTGTATAAATCGGAAGTTTCATCGTTTATTGCTCGCTATCTATT
>DATFJD010000408.1:0-7042 GCA_035269475.1 Halalkalibaculum sp. | reverse complement strand
GAGCAGGATCTGATTGACATGTACGAAAACACCGGCGGCAACGGTGGCGGAAACTTCTCGTTTACCTCCGACCGACAGCTAAAAAACAAAACTTTTGCACCCGATCGGGACGCTAATTTATTCACCGGTATTTTTGCTGATGCCCAGGCGGCCAGTGAAAATGGCAATGCCGGCGTGCCTGCCCAAAATGGCGTGGCCGGTCTCATTGAGCGGGAAAATAGCGGAAATGACATTCTGGTTGACGCAAAGGGACGTGAGTTCACCCAGCTGATTGAAAAGGGACTCATGGGTGCGGTATTCTTTAATCAGATTTACAATGTATACCTGACCGATGACCGCATCGGGCCCGCCGTAGAAAATGAGGTACTGGAAGACGGAGAAAATTACACCGCAAAAGAACACCACTTCGATGAGGCGTTCGGCTATTTTGGTGCGCCGGTCGATTTCTCATCGCCATGGCCCGAAGCACGCGAAGACGAAGCTCGATTTTGGGCACATTATGCTGACGTATCCGATGATCAAATTCCTTTTATCCAAACATTGATGGATAGCTTCCTGCGCGGTCGCACAGCTATTGTGAACAAAGATCAGTCTGCTCTTAATGACGAAGTGGACAACCTTTATGAAAATCTGGAACTCCTCGCCGCGGCGACAACGGTACATTATATCAACAGTACTCTTTCTGAGTTAAGCAGCAACAACCGGGGAGAAGCTTTCCATACGCTCTCCGAAGCGTGGGCCTTTGCAAACGCATTGAAATATAGCCCTCGCAGAAAAATCTCTCTGGATGAAATTGACCAGATTTTGAATACCGACTTTGGAGAAAACGGCAACTTCTGGAATGTAACGGCCGACGGGCTTAATAACGCAAAAGCAACACTGGTAACTATTTATCCTGATCTGGAACCGGTTCAAGACCAGTTGTAGCAGTAATTCTCATACTTCTATCCCCGGCTTTGTCAGATTTATTTTCTGGCAAAGCTTTTTGGGTATTATAAATAAGGCAGTCTTATGAATAATTTTATTAAAATCTCTATAATCGCGTTGCTTGGTGGCTTGTTAGCTGTACTAAGTTCTTGTACAAATGGCGGAGTCGATGACCCGGGCTCCGGTTTTGATCGGCCGGCCATGCTCAATAATTACGGCAACAACCTTATCATACCATCCTATGAAAGCCTGAAGTCATCGGTTGATGATTTAGACGCGGCAGCGGGTACCTTCTCCACCGAGCCTACACCTTCTAACTTGTCGGAGCTGCAAAATGAACTTAAAACTGCACGGCTGGCCTGGCAGGATGCCGCCATGTATCAGTTCGGACCGGCTGAAATGAATGTACTCAGAGCCGTGCTCAACACCTATCCCGCCGATACAGACAAGGTAAACAGTAATATAGAATCCGGTGATTACAACCTTGAAACGCTTGAAAACAGGGCGGCAGCCGGCTTCCCTGCCCTGGGCTATTTGCTCCACGGCATAGGTGACAGCAATGAGGAGATTGTTATACAATATACCTCAGATCAGAACGCATCTAACCGAATGGCCTACCTTCAAGACAATGTGGATTACATCAAGGAATCTACCGATGCCACGCTGAATGCCTGGTTGCCGGACGGAGGCAACTATATTGAAACTTTCTTAAGTGATGACAACGCCGGTACCGACGTAGGAAGCTCGCTGGGCATGATGGTTAATGCACTTGTACTTCATTATGAGCGATTTATGCGTGACGGTAAAATCGGTATTCCCGCCGGGGTTCGAAGTGCAGGGGTACCCCGTCAGGAAGCTACTGAGTCTTTTTATGCCGGTTATTCCCTGGAATTGGCTATCGCAAACTTGCAGGCTATCAAAAGAATTTACCTTGGAACCGGTTTGAATACCGGCGACGGGCTGGGTTTTGAAGAAAACCTTATTTCTCTGGATGCCGCCGGACTCTCAGACGAAATTGTTACTGAAATTGACCAGGCTATTGCGGCTCTTCAGGATCTGAATGATCCGTTATCCCAGCAGATCGAAAATAATAATGACCCGGTTCTTACGGCTTTTCAGGAGCTGCAGGATGTGGTGGTACTGCTGAAGGCCGATATGGCTTCTGCCCTTGGTGTGACCATTACTTTCCAGGATAATGACGGCGATTAAGACAAGGTATGCCATTAAGCATGAATTTTAGGAAGCATCTCACAAACCAAACATCGATCGCCCCCCTGGCAGTATTCAGGGTGCTTTTTGGTTTTATCATGCTGGTGAGTATTGTCCGCTTTGCCATAAAAGGCTGGATTTATGATTTGTATATCAAGCCCGAATTCTTTTTCTCCTACTACGGCTTTGAGTGGGTGCAACCCCTGGGCGAAACCGGCATGTATGTGCTGTTCTTTGTTATGGGACTGGCGGCACTCGGTATTATGCTGGGCAGTTTTTACCGTGTCTCTGCCGTACTTTTCTTCCTAAGTTTCACCTATGTTGAACTCATCGACAAAACCAACTACCTGAACCACTACTACTTTGTCAGCATTATCAGCTTTTTGCTGACGCTGGTTCCGGCACACCGACGTTTCTCGCTGGATGTATTACGCAAGCCGGATTTGCGAGTAGATACGGTTCCCGCGTGGATGGTCAATATCTTTAAACTGCAGCTGGGTATTGTCTACTTTTATGCCGGCCTTGCCAAACTGAATCCCGATTGGCTGTTTGATGCCATGCCCCTAAAGATATGGCTGCCCGCCAACGGTCATTTACCGGTAATTGGCTGGCTGCTTGAATACGAACTAACCGCCTATTTCTTTAGCTGGTCAGGGGCGATTTACGATCTGACTATCGTCTTCTTCCTGCTATATAAGCCTACACGTGTTTTTGCTTATGCCGCCGTCATCGCTTTTCACCTCATGACACTTGCACTGTTCCAGATCGGCATGTTTCCCTATATCATGATTCTCAGCACCCTGATTTTCTTTTCAGCTGAATTTCATGAAAACATCATCCGGAAGGCACGGCAAATCTGGAATAAAGCAGGATTTAAAAAACCTTCAGGTACTTTCAGTACGCATAAAAATTATAAACTCAGCAAAGGTGCTTCCGGTGTTCTTACCAGCCTTCTGGTAGTATACTTTGCCCTCCAGGTTCTGCTGCCCTTTCGCTTTGCCCTTTACCCGGGCAAACTTTTCTGGACAGAGCAGGGATATCGCTTTTCATGGAGGGTGATGCTTATGGAAAAAGCCGGCTATACAACCTTTCATATTCGCAACCCGGAAACGGATGAGTCATGGCAGGTTTCCGGCTATGAGTATTTAACGCCGAACCAGGAAAAAATGATGTCCACCCAGCCGGATATGATACTGCAATTCGCTCATTTCCTGGAACGCGAGTATCAAAAGAAAGGAATGGATGACACAGAAATAACAGCCGAAGCCTACGTCACGCTTAACGGTATACGAAGCAGCCTGTTAATCGATCCCACCATAGACCTCACAGAGCAGGAAAAAGGATTTGCCCACAAAGAGTGGATCTTACCTTATCCCAAGAACGAAAAAACATGGCTAGGCAGCCAAGAGTAATGAAACTTCACCGGCATATATTTTTTAGCCTTTTTTGTTTTTTATCTTTTACCCTACCCGCACTTGGTCAAAATTATTCGGTTTCAGGAATAATAGTCGATGATGCAGGTGCGCCTATTGCAAATGCCGCCGTATTCGTGATCCCCGCTTCCGAAGAAGAGCCTGTTGAAGATTCAGGCATGTTTAATATAACTACCTCTGCAAAAGACAGGACGGATAGTGAAGGGCTGTATAAGATTACCGGACTTGAGCCGGGAAACTACCTGGTCACCGCTTATTACACGGGAAAGAAAGTCACTTCCAGAAAAATTACGGTCAGCGATGATGATATTAAACTTAATATTGAGCTGTCCATACTGGAGAGCATGCTGGATGAGCTTACGGTGGAAGGCACGGCCCGTGAAACTTTCGGCATCAGGCGGTTGCGCTCCGTTGAGGGTGTCACTATCAATGATGCCAAAAAAAATGAAGTAGTAATGGTCGATGATATAACGGCGAACCTGGCCGCGGATAACAGCAGGCAGGTGTTTTCAAAAGTACCCGGACTCAATATCTGGCAGAGTGATGCTGCCGGCGTTCAACTGGGCATCGGCGGGCGCGGGCTGAGCCCTAACAGAAGCTCAAACTTTAATACCCGGCAAAACGGCTATGACATTGCGGCCGACGCACTGGGCTACCCCGAAAGCTATTATACCCCCCCGACACGTGCCCTAAAACGAATAGAAATTGTTCGCGGTGCCGCGTCCCTTCAATACGGGACACAGTTTGGCGGACTGCTGAATTTTGTATTCAAAGACGGCCCGCAAGATGAGTCATTCCGTATTAACACCAATCAGTCGGTAGGCTCATATGGCCTCTTCAACTCCTTCAACAGCGTTGGCGGCACGGCAGGCGATATAAACTATTATGGTTTTTACCAGTATAAAACCAGCAACGGCTGGCGCCCGAACTCCCGGCTTGATCAGCATACCGCTTACCTCTCATTCGATTATGAAATAACCCCGAAACTGACCGTTATCCCGGAGTACACCAAAATGTACTACCTGGCACAGCAGCCGGGAGGCCTTACGGATGCCGAGTTTGAGCAGGATCCGTCCACATCAAAGCGTGAGCGAAATTGGTTCAGGGTTGACTGGAATCTGCTTGCGCTCAAGGCCAATTATACCTTCTCTCCTTTAACGACTCTTAATACCCGTTTCTTCGGGCTCAAAGCCGGGAGAGATGCCGTTGGAAACCTCGGGAGAATTGACAGGATTGACTTTGGCGGAGAACGCGACCTGCTTAAAGATGATTTCAGCAACTGGGGTAATGAAACGCGCCTTATCCACAGGTACCCGCTGCTGGATAACATTTCTGTACTGCTGGCCGGCACGCGGTTTTATGACGGGTTTACCCACCGGCGACAGGGTGACGGTACCTCTGATAGCGATGCTGACTTTAATTACCTGAATCCGGACAACCTGGAAGGGTCTGATTTCGATCTGCCAAGCAGGAATTATTCGGTTTTCCTGGAAAACATTTTCAATATAACGCCAAAGATCAGTATCACTCCCGGCCTGCGCTTTGAGTATATCCGCACAGAAGCAGAAGGATACTACCGCAATATCGTGAAGGATCTGGCCGGTAATATTCTGATTGATGAACGAATTGAGGAAGAACGTGAAAGAGAACGCTCTTTCGTCTTTTTCGGAGTAGGAGCCAGCTATAAAAGCAGCCGGAATTTTGAGCTCTATGCCAACTTCTCCCAAAATTACCGGGCTATCACCTTCAATGATATACGCGTGGATATTGGCAGCCTGGAAGTGGATCCGGACATCAATGATGAACGCGGCTTTAATGTTGACCTTGGCATACGCGGCAATAGCGGAAACCTATTCAACTATGATGTCAGCATCTTTCACCTCTCTTACCAGGATCGCATTGGCACCGTGCTGAAAACCGAGCCTAACCCCAGGTTCAATAACCTTGTTGACCGTACCTTCCGCTTCCGGACCAACGTAGCAGATGCCAAAATATATGGCATTGAATCATTTGCTGAAGTAGATCTCTACCGGCTGTTTTGGGATGGGTCAAACTCTACACGAATTTCCCTGTTTTCAAACCTTTCACTGATAACCTCAGAATATGATGAGTCACAAATAAGCGGAATTGAAGGTAACGAAGTAGAGCTCGTACCCGAGATTAACTTCAAAACCGGGCTCACATTCAGCCGGAATAGCTTCGAAGCCTCCTACCAGTTTAGTTATGTGAGTGAACAGTTTTCCGATGCCTCAAATGCCCGCCGCACGCCATCAGCTATAGAAGGAATTATTCCTGCCTATCATGTCATGGATTTCTCAATGGAATACGGAATAGGCCGTTTCAATTTTGAGGCAGGGGTTAACAATTTAACCGACCATAAATACTTTACCCGGAGGGCAACCGGTTATCCGGGACCGGGAATTATCCCGGCCAAGGCCCGGAGTTTTTACCTCTCCGCCGGCGTACAGTTGTAATGCCTGGGTATAGTACCCGCAAACCACCGTCACCGCCGGGTTAGATTAATCCGGCCTCACGCAGCAGGTTCAGAGTTTCTTCCAATTGCTGAAGCTGCTCATAGTTGTAATCCGGACTCAGTTCAAAGGCTTTGTCTTCATCCAGCATATACTCAGGCAAAGTCACCCCTTTTGTTACCGGGTACTCATTGACCGACTGTGCGGCATAACTCTGTGCCCCTTTCGATAGCAGGAAACTCAAAAACTTTTGTGCCAGCTCGGCGTTGTCAGCCGTCTTCAGCTGGCCGGCACCGGTTACCAGGGCCAGGTTGCCAATATCTCCTTGCACAAAGTGATAGGTTTCGTAATTTGCTTCCGGATCAGGCTCCGGTTGGCCGTAGTGCTCGTAGCCTTCGTAGTATCCTTCGGCACCGCCGTACTTCATCTGTATGGGGTAGTAGTGGTTGGTAAGTGCAATATCAATTTCACCGGCTGCGACTCCCTGAACCATGGGAGTATTGGAGTTATAGGCTTTCGGATTGAGCTGCTGCATTTGCTGAAGCCACTCCCCGGTTGCCTCATTCCCCTGCGTTATCCGCATAGCAGTAATAAAGTCATAAAAGCTGGAATAGGTGGGGGTCCAGCCTACCCGTCCCTCAAACTGTTCCATATCCGGCAGGTCCATAACTGATGCCGGCAAGTCGGTGCTGTCTACATTCTGAGGGTTATAAACCAGCACTCTGAATCGCACCGTAACGGGAATCCATTTACCGGAATCGGAAGTGTATGAAGCAGGTTTGGCAAGTAATGAGTCAGGCAAAGTGGTCAGCAGGTCCTGTTCGGTAGCGTTGGATAATGCCCCTGTAGTGTTGGCCCAAATGACATCGGCCGGGCTCTTATCTCCCTCTTCATTCAGGATGGCGAGCAGTTCGGCATCGTTGCCGTAGCGCACCTTGATATTGGCACCGGTCTGTTCCTTGAACTGATCAACCAGATCGTCAACCAGAGCCTGACTGCGCC
>DATFJD010000407.1:0-3706 GCA_035269475.1 Halalkalibaculum sp. | reverse complement strand
CTCCAGTTTTTTGAGTGCGTATTTCCCAAAGAAATGGAGTTAAACCTAAGTTCGGCATTCTGCCTGGAACCGCAGCATTTCCCGGATTCTCCCAACCGTTCTCATTATCCGTCAACGGTACTCAAGGCAGGAGAGCAATTTTATAGCAAAAGTACATATCGCTTTAGAAATGATGTTTGAACAGGTTTTCGCGCTGAGTTTCGCAAATGACGCCGCTGAGTCACGCAAAGTTTAACCCTCTGCGAACCTTTGCGCTTTACTCCGCGTAACTCTGCGAGATAGCTCTTCCTAATTCAAAGTTATAAAATATGTTTCGAACAGATCTGTTCAAACCATTCAGGAAGATTCTCTTCTGCTGAGGGTAACGGGCACCAGGCTCAGCACGCCTTTTTCTTGCTTGGGATTGGAGAGCAATTCCTTAAGCTTTTCCATGGTCACTTCGCCAAGCTTTTCGTAATCGGTATGGATGGAAGTGATCGTGGGACGATGACGTTCACAGATCGGCAGGTCATCATAGCCAATCATGGCTATATCTCCGGGCACATCATAACCGTGCATAAGCGCTTCCTCCATAAAAGCGTGACACATGGCATCGTTTGAAGCAAAAACAGCCCTGGGTTTATTTTCCTGCTTTTGGAAGTCCTGGAAAGCTTTTTTTCCTGACTCGAAGCTAAAATCCCCGTGGAAATCCCAGCTCAGCTCCATCTCAGGAGCTTGGAAAATATAATCACGGAACCCGTTGGAACGGTAGCGAGCTTCCACCGCGTCAAAATCACCGCGAATGATACCGCAGCTGTAATAACCCTGCTTTTTAAATTGTTCGGCTGCTAAAAAACCACCGCTATAACCATCGAATGTGACGGTAGAAAATACCGGGTTCTCAATGAGTCCGTTTGAGACGATGGGGAAATTTTCGGGCAGCGCCTCACTGACTTTACGGTATTCCGAGTTTCGAAATTCCGGGGCGAAAAGTATGAGTCCGTCGTTTTTGCTTTCGCTCAATTTCTTTATTCTTTTCAGCGCTTTGTCAAAAGGGCACCTCAAACTTGTCATGGAAAGCTGTATATTATGCTTTAACGCAGCGGAGTTGAAACCGTTATAGAAGGAAGCATAGAACTCACCGACGTGAAACCGGGTTAATACCAGGCTGACGGTCAGTGTGTCGATCAAGGTATCACCGTTGATAGAGCGATAGACCGGGTATTTAAGTTTCTTTGCACTTTGATATATTTCCCTGCGGGTTTTGGTACTGATTTTATTGGAACCGTTAAGTACTCTCGATACCGTAGAGATGGAATATCCGGTATCTTCCGCAATATCTTTTAGAGTTACCTTCAAGATCAATAGGTTTAAATGTTATAAAGTGGCCTTAGAGCATATATGGCCTGTTCATCCCAATCAATATTACTGTAATAAGCACCTGTTTTGGGAAAATTTCAAATAAATTTCACCCTTAAGTAAAAATTTTGCAATAATTTGCGCATATTTCGGGTGGTTGTCATCCGGAGAATTAGGTTTCAAATTTATCCCCCATTTGTTTTAAAGCTCAATTTTGACTGAATAATGCCAATTAAGAATTACCAGAAAATTAAAATCTCCTTATTATCTTCCCGCGGATCGCTTGCCTTACTGTTAACTCTGTTCTTCATTTCTTGCAGTGCAGAGCAAGAAACTCGCTTTAGCCTAATTGACTCGCAACAGACAGGTATCACTTTTGCCAACAACCTGGAGAATACGCCGGAATTCAACATACTGAACTACCTTTATTTCTACGACGGCGGAGGCGTTTCTATAGGAGATATCAATAATGACGGGTTGCCTGATATTTATTTCACGTCCAATATGCAGGCTAATCGCCTCTACCTGAATAAGGGGAACTTCAGATTCGAAGATATTACCGAGAAAGCCCGGGTTTCCGGTTCTGCGGACTGGACAACCGGAACCACCATGGCAGATGTAAATGGAGACGGTTTCCTGGATATTTATGTCAGCAGCGTAAACTTACTTAACAAGAGCGGCCGCAATCAACTTTTTATTAATAACGGCGACAGCACTTTCAGTGAAAAGGCGGCCGATTTCGGGCTTGATTTCAAAGGTTTTGCCAAACAGGCTTCTTTCTTTGATTACGACAATGACGGGGACCTGGACATGTACCTGCTGAATCACTCGGTCCATTCCGATGACTCTTTTACAAAGGCTGAGAAAAGATATACTTACAGCGATGAATCGGGGGACAAGCTCTATAGAAATGATGAGGGCACTTTTACCGATGTGACCAGGGAAGCCGGCATTTACAGCAGCCCTATAGGCTACGGGCTGGCTGCAACGGTAAGTGACATCAATAAGGACGGCTGTCAGGATATTTATGTGTCGAACGATTTTCACGAAAATGACTACCTCTACATTAATAATTGTGACGGCACCTTTCGGGAAGTCATAGAGAAAAGTACGGGCCATAACAGCCGGGCATCGATGGGGTCGGATATCGCCGATTTCAATAATGACGGGTTGCCGGACATTTTCGTACTGGATATGCTGCCCTATAACGAAGAAACCCGTAAGTCTGCCGTCAGCTCTGAACCCTATAATGCCTATAAAATTCAGCGCCAGTTTGGCTATCATCCCCAGCTCATAAGAAATACGCTGCAGTTGAACAGGGGAATAGACGAACAGGGGAATCCGCTATTTTCAGAGATTTCACAGCTTGCCGGTGTAAACGCCACGGACTGGAGCTGGGCTTCCCTGTTTTTTGACATGGATAACGACGGTAAAAAAGATCTATTTATTACAAACGGCATTTACCGGCGGCCTAATGACCTGGATTATCTCGCCCTGGCCCGTTCAAAACAGGCGCAAGAGGCTATGCAGCGAGGAATGAGCGATACAACCATGTCATTGATTCAGCAAATGCCCAAGGTCGAAATTCCGAATTTCGGATACATCAATAAAGGTGATTTTAATTTTTCAAACTTGGATGAGACCGGCTTGAATCAGCCGGGCTTTTCAAACGGTGCCGCATACGGCGACCTGGACAATGACGGTGATCTTGACCTTGTCGTTAACAATGTGAATATGGAGGCCTTTATTTACAAAAATGAAACCCGTGAGCGGCAGAACCGAAGCTCTATCAAGGTAAAGCTCGCCGGCGCTTCGGATAACAGGTTCGGAATTGGTGCGAAGGTTAAGGTATATGCTAATGGCAACAGCCAGCTTTACGAGATGATGCCTACCCGGGGATTTTTGTCCTCTGTAGAACCTGTGCTGACTATTGGGCTTGATACTGTTAAAACAGTTGATTCGCTTTCTGTTCATTGGCCGGACGGCAAGAAGCAAACTCTTAGAGATATATCCGCCAACCGCACACTGACCCTAAGTCAGCAAGATGCCATCGTTGATGATGGCGCTGAAAGTGAAGTTGACAAGGATCCGCTGTTTAAGAATGTCACAGAAGCTTATGGCAATATGTTTAACCACCGTGAGAACACGTACAGTGATTACGACCTTCAGCAACTGGTTCCCCATATGCTTTCTACGCAGGGACCGGGCTTGGCTGTAGCGGATGTAAACGGGGATGGCCTGGATGATTTCTATATAGGCGGCGCAAAAAATCAAAGCGGTGGCCTGTTTATGCAAACAAATTCGGGGGAGTTCGAGTCAAAGGGTTCATCCGCTTTTGAGGCAGACAAAATGTATGAAGACGTGGATG
>DATFJD010000406.1:0-2723 GCA_035269475.1 Halalkalibaculum sp. | reverse complement strand
AATTGGGTGGATAAAGAAGTGGTTGTCGATCACGGATTAACCACCAGCAGAAAACCGGACGATATACCGGCATTCAACAGTAAAATGATTGAAGAATATCGTGAAGGAGTGCATGAAGAACTTGCTCCAAATTAGTAACTTACCCTATGGGGTTATGAGCCATCTCGTAAAGGCGGGATGGCTTTTCATTTTTGAATGAATAGAAATACCTTAATAGAAAATCATTTTAACAAGATAAATTCGTGAGCACCGTAAAAGGACGAATAGTTGAATCCACAGGCAGCTGGTATGAAGTTGCTATATTTGATGACATCAGGCAATCGGAAGGTACAATGGAGGCCCGCCTGCCGGGACGCTTCAGGCTGGAAGACCAGCAGGTAACCAATCCACTGGCGGTAGGCGACTATGTAGAGCTTTCATTGAATGAAGACGGCACCTGCTCCATCGAGGAGATCAAGGAAAGGGAGAACTACATTACCCGCCAGGCTACACACGGCCGTCAGGGTGAGCAGATCCTTGCAGCCAATATAGACCAGGCCTTTGTGGTACAATCGGTACGCAAACCCAAAATTAAGGAGGGTTTTATTGACCGTTTTTTGGTTACCTGTGAGGCCTATCAGCTGCAACCGGTTATTCTGATTAACAAAATGGACCTGGCAGGTGAGGAAGGCCAGGCTTATGTCGATGAACTTATAGAGCTATACAACTCCTTGGGCTATACCATACTTACCTGCAGCATCTATGATGAAGATTCTCTAGATACCCTGAAGTCCTACCTGAAAGATAAGACATCGGTATTTATCGGGCCGTCGGGCGTCGGCAAAACCAGTATTTTAAATCATATTGACCCGGATATTGAACGCAAAGTGGCGGATATATCCGAATATTCCAACAAGGGCAAGCATACAACTACCTACGCCAAGCTCCTTCCTCTTCATTTCGGCGGTTACCTGGTAGATACGCCCGGCATTCGTGAATTCGGGCTGGTTAATATTGAACCTTGGGAGCTGTCTCTTTTTTTCCCGGAAATGCTCGAGCCCAGGCAAAACTGCAAATTTAATAACTGTACGCACAGTCATGAGCCAAAATGTGGGGTTATTGAAGCTTACGAAAACGGCGAAATAGATGCGGGACGCTATCATTCCTACCTTCAGATGCTGAAATCTCTTGAAGAATAATTAATTTTGCCATTCCTTTTCTTTTATCTAGATTCGTTTAAATAGCTAAAAAAGCTAAAATATCACTCTTACAGAAATACAATTACTAAAAAACACCCCTTTACTATGAAAAATGGAAAAAGAATCACTAAAGCTTTGTTGACGGGAATCATCTTCTCTTTTCTCGTATCTTCATCTGCTTTTGCCCAGGTTGATGATGTGGGACGTATTTTACAGGCCAGCAGTGAAGATGCCAATATCCTGGTAAGCGAATACTTGAAGCCCTTCGGAAGCGGATTTGGAGCAAGCATTAACACCGGATGGACCAATACCGCCAAACCACACAAAAAATTCGGTTTTGATATTACTATCACTACAGGGCTGGCTGTAGTACCCGGTTCCGATAAATCATTCGATGTCAACCAAATAGGGCTTCAGCAGCTGGAACTGGAAAGCGGACCGAGTACGCTGCAAACCATAAACGGTGCTGACGATGTTCAGACATCTACCCTGGCTGCCTATGAAACCATTAACGGGCAAAGAACAAAACTTTTCGAGTTTGATATGCCCACCGGTACCGGTTTCGGGTATGTACCCGCTCCTGAAATTAAAGCGGGTTTGGGATTGATTAAAGATACTGAAATCATGGTCCGCTATGTTCCCGAAGTCAGCATTGATGAATACGGTACATTTCAGCAGTTTGGTTTTGGTGCAAAGCACGGCATTAACCAGTGGCTGCCGGGCGGAAACCTGCTGCCTGTTGATATATCAGTCATGGCCGGCTATACCAACCTCACAGTGACATCAGATTTCAGTATAACCGCTGAGGATGTAATTACCGACCCCAATAATACGGAGAACCCTTTTGCCGGGCAGCCTTCAACCTGGGAAGGCCAGAAAGTTGAAATCGATACGGACGCTTTTACCATCAACGCTTTAGTTGGTAAAACACTTCCCATCATATCAGTTTACGGGGGTATCGGTTTTGAGACCTCAACGATGAGTATCGGCACGCCGGGAACCTATCCGACTATTGTGACAAACCCTGATTTTCAGGCAGATCCACAAAATGAAGATCCTTTATTAGTGGATACGATTGAACAACCAATTGATATAGAGCTCGAAGGAGGCAACAGTTTCCATGCCTTGGCAGGTTTCAGGCTTAAACTTGCTGTTTTCCACATATCGGCTTCCTACACCGTGTCTAATTATTCCACGCTGAATGCAGGCTTTGGTTTTACTTTCAGATAAGCCAAAGCAACATTCTTTAAAAAATACGTTAAAGGGAACCAGGAACAGGTTCCCTTTTTTAATTGTTGGTTTTTCATGGATAACGAAGCCTGCGGAACATTTCCTCCGGTTATAACTATAATAAATTCAATACGTTGAATCCAATAATCAAATTCGGGGAAATTATGAGAAAGATTACCCTTACACTTCTTTTTGTATCACTAATCTCTATCAGTGAACTGCATGCACAGCAACAGCTTGAACTTTCAACCATCCAGTTCGGTACTGAGGTAGAAAACAGGGAGCTGGTTGGGGCCGACAGTACTTTTTCAACAG
>DATFJD010000405.1:0-9769 GCA_035269475.1 Halalkalibaculum sp. | reverse complement strand
ATCAACATTGGCTTCAATGTCCAGGTAGAACAAATATTTCCAGGGTTCATTGGGCTTTGGACGAGATTCCAGTTTAGCCATGTTAATGCCGTGTTCTTCCAAAACTCTGAGGCAGCTGATCAGCGATCCCTTATCGTGTGAAGTGGTCATCAGCAGTGAGGTTTTACAAGGAATCTGTGTATCGACCGAGATCTCATCCCTGCTTACAATAACGAAGCGGGTAAAATTCTTTGACTGGTTGGCGAGATCACGTTTCAGTATCTCAAGTCCGTAGAGCTGTGCGGCATAGCTTCCGGCAATAGCGGCCTGTGAAAGATCGCCATCCTCAACAACTTTCTTCGCAGACATTGCCGTATCCAGATAAGATTCCACTTTGCACCTGTGCAGTTTTGATAAAAAATGGCTGCACTGCGCCAGGGCCTGCGGATGGGATATGATTCTTTTGATACGTTCGATGGGCACCTCTTCAATCGCCAGCAGACAGTGAATAATCCGTATGGCTTCTTCCCCGACTATATGAAGTTTACCTTCGCCAAGTATGTCATAAGTCTGGTTTATGGAACCTGCAGTGGTATTTTCAATTGGCAGTATGGCATAATCTGCCTTTTCCTGTTCTACAGCCCGGGCCGCTTCCTCAAAGGTATCGTACCCGATACATTCTACCTCGCTATACCTCTCCTCAAAATGACGGTAGGCAGCCTGGTGGCTGAAAGCCCCGTCAGTTCCCTGGTAAGCCACCCTCACTGAATCCTGGCCCCCTTCCAAATTATGGTGGTCTACCAGGGAATGAGTCTGAAACCGTACAGAATGCTGAATGATATCCTTGAATATCTGCTCGGCAAAATATCGGTCCAGCCCCTCCTCGCGCGCCAGTTCGGTAATCCGCTTCAACAGTTCTTCCTCGCGGTTCTCATCCCGAATATTTGAGTTTTCGTCGATTTTAAGGTCAGAAATGGCTTGCACCAACTCCTGCCTCTGTGCAAGAGTCCTTACAATCTTCTCGTCAGCCTGATCCAGTAATTTTCGAAGGTCTTCCAGTTTGCCTGCCATAGTGCATGATATCTAATTCAATTGACCCTTTAGAATATCGTATTAACTTCAGATATGAAAAAAATCATCCGGTGGATTTTCGATAACGTAATACTGCTGCAGGAAGTATCAAAACGGACATCAGCGTCAGCAAGCCAACCAGGTTTTGGACCTCTGCCCAGCCCGCGCCTTTTAGCAAGACCATCCTCATGATTTTAATAAAATGCGCAATCGGATTTGCAATCGTCAGCTTTTGGGCCCACACCGGCATACTCTCAATGGGTGTGAACAGCCCGCCCATCAGAATAAATACAACCATCAGAAACCAGGCAATGAACATAGCCTGCTGCTGGGTATTGGTAACCGTTGAGATGAATAACCCTATTCCCTGAACCACCAGCATATAGATTCCCGCTATGGCAAAGAGCAGCAACACACTGCCTACAAATGGTATATCAAATCCAAAACGGGCAATGACCAGTCCCAATGCCAGTTCGAACATGGCTATAATCCAGAAAGGCAGCAGCTTTCCAATGATAAACTGGTAACGTTTTAGTGGAGTGACATTCAGCTGTTCAATAGTTCCAATCTCCCTCTCCCTTACGATGTTCATGCCCGACAAAAACATGCCGATCATGGAAACCAGTACTACCAGTATGCCCGGCACCATATATTTAATGTAATCGAGATTCGGGTTGTACCAGCTGGCCGGTATGATTGCTATGCCGGGCGGAGCGGCAGACGCAATTTCAGAGGCACTAACCGTTATTTCATTACTGAAGTCCTGAATGATGGATCGGCCGTAACCCTGTATAAGGCCTGCGGTTGACCCGTCAACGGCATCAATATTCATCTGCACGGAAACGGGGTTTCCCGACTTCAGGTTCCGTTCGAAATTATCGGGAATTACCATCACCAGACGCACTTCATTCTTTTGCATCTCAGTTATTCCCTGATTCACATCCTGGGAGTAATTTTGCAGCTTAAAGTACCCGGTTGCCTGAAACTTGTTTACCAGTTGCCGGGAAGAGGTTGAACGGTCATAATCGACAAGATGAAAATCTACTTCTCGGAGCTCATAGGTTGCTGCAAAAGAAAGTACAACCAATTGAATAACCGGCATCAGGAAAATGATAGGTAGCATTCCCTTATTGCGGAAAATCTGCAGGAACTCTTTTTGTAGTAAAAATTTAATGGTCCGCATTTCAGTTGTCAGTTGTCAGGATTCCAGTCAAGTTTTTTTGAGATTCTGAATTCTGAATTCCCAATTGTTCATTGTTCATTGTTCATTGTTCATTGTTCATTGTTAATTCAGAAGTGATCACTGCAATCTTACTTTAAAGCTTTTAACGCTGATTAAAATAAAACCGAGTGTCATGACTACCAGTATGAGTGTCTCTTTCCAAATAAACAGAAGTCCCGAATCTTTAAGCATGATGCTTCGCACAATCACCAGGTACCAGCGCGCCGGAATAACATTGCTTATCAGTTGAAGCGGGACAGGCATGCTGGAGATTGGAAAAATAAAACCCGATAGCAGAACCGTCGGCAATAATAACCCTGCAAGGGAAACCATCATGGCTGTTTGCTGGTCACCGGCTTTCGTGGATATTAAAACCCCCAGGGCAAGTGCGGCAAAAATAAATATCAGGGACTCAACCAGAAACAGCGTGTAAGATCCTCTGAACGGAACCCCGAAAACCCATTTGGCGAGGGCCAGCACGGTAAGCACATTCACAAAGGCCAGCACCAGATAAGGCAGTACTTTCCCTATTATAATCTGTCCCGGACGCAAGGGTGAAACCAATAGAATCTCCATATTGCCCATTTCTTTTTCACGGGTAATAGAGATGGATGTCATCAGTGCTGATACCAGCATCAGTATCACTGCAATAAGGCCCGGCACAAAGAGATTTACACTCTCCAGCTGCGGGTTAAAAAGCATATTCACATTTGCAGTAATGCCACCTTTACGTGGGCCAGATGCAGCGTTAAGGCCGGACTGGTAATCGATGAGAATAGATGAGGAATACTGCTGAATAAGCTGGGCCAGGTTGGGATTGGAAGCATCGGTTATAATGCTAACCGCCGGCTGCTCTCCGCGGTACAGCTTTCTCGCAAAGTCCTTCTCGAAGACTAACACTTCGTCGATTTCTCCCTCCTGAAAAAGCTCCTCGATTTCCGCGAAGCGTTGCACCTGCCCTTCAACCGTAAAATAGTTTGAAGCATCCACTTTGCTGATAATTTGACGGGTTACTTCGTCATTGGATGCATCAAGCACCATTACCTTGGCATTTTCCACTTCGTTGCGTATGGCAAAACCAAATAACAGCATCTGGATTACCGGCATGCCAAACAGAACCAGCAGAGTTCGCTTGTCGCGATATATCTGCTTGAACTCTTTAACAATAAATCCTTTAAACGCGTCCATGGCCTGGGTTGGAAGTTAGAAATTAGATGTTGGAAGTTGGAAGTTAGAGCTTGCTTCTTGCTTCTTGCTTCTTGCTTCTTGCTTCTTGGAATGAGCTAGTTATTTTCATTTTTGAATTCAAGTTCAATCTCAAGTTCTTCATTGTTCATTATTAACTGAATCACTGCTCACTGACACACTGTTCACTGATCACTAATCACCGCGTTCGGCGCCCCTGGCCAGTTTCACAAAAACCTCCTCAATATTCTTTGCTTCAAACTCTTTTTTCAGTTCTGCCGGGGTTCCCAGTGCGTCAATGCGCCCATCAACCATTATGGACACCCGGTCACAATATTCTGCTTCATCCATATAGTGAGTCGTCACAAAAACCGTGGTCCCCTCTTCAGCCACCTTGTAAATCTGCTCCCAGAACTGACGGCGTGTAATAGGATCTACACCACCGGTGGGTTCATCGAGAAATACAATTTGAGGGTCATGAATCAGGGCCACTGAAAAAGCCAGTTTTTGCTTCCATCCAAGAGGCAGTGACCCAATCTTCTTGTTTTTCAGATCCTGCATCCCCAGCATTTCGACAAGCTGCTCCGTCTTTTCCCTGATCAGCCTGTCCGGCAAGCCGTAAATGCCTCCATAAAGCCTGATATTCTCTTTCACAGTCAAATCTTCATACAGCGAAAATTTCTGGCTCATATAGCCTATCTGCCCTTTTATTTTTTCCGCCTCCTCATAGACATCAAACCCGGCAACGGCAGCCTCTCCCTCTGTGGGAATCAGTAAGCCGGTGAGCATGCGCATTGCGGTTGTCTTTCCGGCACCATTGGCCCCAAGGAAGCCGAACACCTCTCCTTTTTTCACCTCAAAGGAGATATGATCGACTGCGGTGAAGTCTCCGAACTTTCGGGTCAGGTTTTGAGAGGAGATCATCAAATCATCCATTGCTTCCCTCCTTCTCCATGAGCCTCATAAAGGTATCTTCTATGTGCGGGGAAATGCGATCGATTTCAGGTCCCTTGATACCATTCGACTGAAGATAGGCAATCAGTTCTTCCGTGCTGAACTCAGCTCTCTTATCGGTGTAGTGAAGGCTGTCTCCAAACGGCTGAACAGACTCCGAATATTCATAATCCCGCAAAACCTGAATCAGCTTATATTTGTCCCTGCTTCTGATCGCCCAAAGATGGTTATCAAATTGTCCTGTTATGGCTTCCGGGGTATCAATTGATAGGATGCGCCCCTGCTGCATAAGCCCTATTCTATCACATTGCTCGGCCTCGTCCATATAGGGCGTTGAGACCAGGATACTAATCCCTTCCTTCCTCAGGTGGTGCAGCATCTCCCAGAACTCTTTCCGGGAAACCGCATCAACGCCGGTTGTCGGCTCATCAAGAAACAGTACCTCCGGCTTATGGATAAGGGCACAGCTCAGTGCAAGTTTCTGTTTCATGCCGCCGGAAAGTGCCCCCGCCAAACGCGCCTTGAACGGTTCAAGCTGACGATAAATCGGCTTGATCAATTCATAGTTTTCATCAACGGTTGTGCCAAAAACGGATGCAAAAAACTTCAGGTTTTCCTCTACCGAAAGATCCTGATACAGTGAAAACCGTCCGGGCATATAGCCCACTTTCGATCGTATTGTTCGATACTCCGCTACCGCATCCATTCCCAGAACCTCCGCCTTGCCCGAATCCGGTTTTAGAAGCGTTGTTAAGATGCGAAATACAGTAGTTTTACCGGCACCGTCAGGGCCAATCAGTCCAAATACCTCTCCCTTTTGGACCTCAAAAGAGATTTCCTTTACGGCTTCAATATTACCGTAATTCTTTTTGATGTTTTGGACTTTAATTATGCTCATAGTTTGTTATTCTTGCCACAGATTTACACAGATTATTAATTGTACAATGCGGGCACAAACCGCTGCAAATCTATTTTTATCGTTGCTGATCTCTGGCATATTCTCTCGGCTAAAAATTTACCTCGCCCGGCATGCCTATTTTAATGATGCCATCCGTATTCGGCACCTTTACCTTTACGGCATAGACCTGTGTGACCCGCTCCTCTTTGGTCTGAATCATTTTAGGCGTGAACTCAGCTTCGGATGCAATCCAGCTTATACGGCCGCTAAGCTGCCGGTTTTCCTCAGCGTTTTTATCAATTAAAACCTTCACCTGCTGCCCCAGTTTTATGGATGGCAGCTGGGCCCCGCTCACATAGATTCTTAATTCAAGAGTGTCCAGGTTTGCAATCCGGTAAAGAGGCTGGCCCTGTCCCACCAGTTCAAAAGGCTCTACATAAGTTGTAAGAACAGTTCCCTGCACCGGATTAATCACACGAGCGTCATCCAGCTGTTGTTCCAGCTGTTTTATGCGAGACTGTGTGGCATTTATTTCAGCTCTCACAGATTTTTTCTGCACCTGAAGGGCATCTATTTGTTTTCGCAGGGTACGTACTTTTCCTTGAGCATCATCCAGCTGTTGCTGAGTGCCGGCCTCATCCTTAACCAGATTTTCTATTCTCTGAAGATTGGTGAGTGCCGTTTGCAGCTGCTCATTTAACACCTCCGCTTCGGCGTTTATATATTCAATCTTCGATTTTGTAGCTTCAAGAGCAGCCTGTAGCTCTTCTTCTTTCAGTTTAAGCTGGGTAGTATCGATGAGCCCCACCTGCTCCCCGTGCTTAAGGTTCAGTCCTTCGCCTGCAGTGAATGCGAGGAGTTCTCCCGACGATTGTGAAGATATGGTCGTTTCGGTGGCCTCAAACTGACCATAGGCATCTGACTTACCATTATCCGAACAGGAGGCCAGCAAAAAAACCGAAAACACAGCCAGAATTAAAAAACGATACTTTTTGAAAGGTTGCTTTAGTAAGTTCATCATATATAGATTATCGGTTAAGATCACTGGTGCCCAATAGTGTTTTATAATCAATTTTGGCTTGAGAAAGCCTGGTTTTATGCATTCTCATTGACAGTTCTGCCTGGGTTTTCTTATTCAATTCGGTTATATATTCGGTGGCCGTCGCGGTACCGTTTTCCAGCTGACTGGCTACTGTATTGACAACTTTTTGACGGAGATCTACGATCTCTTTATCTCTATCAATCTGATTTTCCAGGGAACTTATTTTTTCTTCAACCTCACGTAATGAGGCCCTCAGTTGTCTTTCAAAAGCTTTTTCTTCTTCATTGATGCTTTTCTTTTGAAGATTTAATACCTCCTTTCGGGTTCCCGAGTTACGCGCCGACCAGAAATTCCAGCTCAGCTTTAACCCTACGATGTAGTAGTCATGTAAATCATTTTCGAAAAAATTGAAACCCGGCCTGCCGTATGCCGCAGTACCGAATGCTGATAGGGAGGGCACTAAACCGGTGTGGGCCAACTCTTGCTGATAGCTTAAATACCGGCGATTGCTTTCAAACAATTCAAATTCGGGCCGCAGCCTTGCAAGTGTCTCCCGTTCACTGCCCACTGATCTAATTTCGGGCACTTCCAAAACCCTCGTGCTACTCAGCTCTTCACCTATCAACTGTCCCAGAACCTTGTATCCCGCTTTTATATTAGCATGAATGTCAATAGAATCCTGTTTCACTTTAATAAGCTCGGCTTTAAGAATATAAAGCTGACTTGGAAGAAGGGCACCGTTTTCAACTTTTGAGTTCATGCTTTTTACTTGCGACCTCAGGCTTTCGGATACTGATTGAATAATATTCGATTGCTGTCGTGCCAGCAGTATGCCAAAGTACACCCTGTTTACCTGCTCCTTCAGCTGGTGCAGCTGCACTTTTACAGACTGGAGCTCCTGCTCTCCTTTTGCTTCCTCCAGGTTTTTTTTAATCCCGACCGCACCGCCGTTGTATATCGGCTGTGAAACATCCATGGAGAATTCATAATGGTCTTTGCTCAGGTCGGGGCCGATAGACTGCCCGCCGGCAGCTACCTGAAACTCCGTTACTTCAGACTGATAGGTAGCTCTGGCTCCAAGGTTCAGTTGTGGATAGTAGCCGGTATGGGCAATCTTCTTATTCAGCCTTGTTATTTCTTTTTGAAGCTCGATCTTTTTTGATATCGGATAGTGGTTTTCAACTCGCGTGTAGCAGTACTCAAGGGTAAGCGTATCTGCAGGTGCAGAAAGCAAATTTCCAAACAGCAGTGTGATAATTAATACGAATGACATAAGATATTCACCTTTTTACGGCATTGAGTATGAATGAGGGTAGTTCCTTCTTTCTATTTTCCAAAAAGTCTTTATACTGCCCATCGTCCATATTGAAAACCGTTTCTATCATGGGTCTGGCTATCAGGGGAAACACACACAGGCCAATGGTATTGATTATAAATTCCCTTGGTTCAATTTCTTTTATCCTTCCCGCTTTCACCTCTTTCTCAATCTGCTCAATAAAACGAGAGGGAATTTCCATGCCGTTATGTTGCATGAATTTTTTGAATCGCTCGGGATGCTGGTTCATTTCATGAATTACAAACCTGGGCAGATGTGGGTGTTTCAAAAACATGGTATAATAGGTATCCACCAGTTTTTTGACTTTAGAGTCCAGGTCTATTCCGGCATTTAGTACTTCGAATATTTTCGGAAAAAACTCCCGCATACTTTGCTGGAAAACTTTCTGAAATAACTTGTCCTTGCTTCTGAAATAATAATGAAGCATTGACTTATTGATACCCGCTTCGTCGGCTATAGCTTGCATCCGGGCACCGGCAAAACCATGGTGCTGAAAAACCTGCTTGGCAGCATTTAATATTTGTTCCTCTGTCTCTACTTCTTCACTCATACCTAATGTTTTATCGGTTCAGAAATAATTTAAGCCATTCAACCATATAATTCAACCATTTGGTTAAATTTTATGGTTGATCTATTTCACTTGTTGCATTAAACAAAAAAAGCCCGCCAGAACTGATTCTGACGGGCTTTTCCAGATGTTAATTGAAATTCTGCTAACCGATGCGAAGTTTCAGGTTTTCTATTTTCTCAAGTATCTCGCCACGATCCATGTCCTGGTAGCGTTCGGGCAGCAGCTCTTTTGAGGTGCATTCGATAACCGCGCTCAGTGTTTGAAGTTCAACTTCTTCAGGATAGGTTGGAGGAAGAAAATCGTTCAGCGCCAGATCCAGGATTTCAGGCGTTACTTTTTTCTTGCCCTGAGCGGCCGCCCTGAATTTTGCTCGTGTCAGTGCCGCTTCCATATCTGCGCCGGAATAGGTTTTCAGGCCCTGCTCAATCACCTGCGGCACGTAGTCTTCGGTGAGCTGCAACCCGGTTTTCTTGCTCATTGCTTCAAAAAGCTCTACCCGCTCTTCCTTGGTATGTGGCGGAAAGAGCGCAAGGTGTTCTTCGGCACGGCCCTGCCGCTTAAGGTCGATAGGCATCAGGTCCGGACGTGCGGTCATCAGGAACCATATAATTCTGCCGCGATTTCGGGTATCACTCATAAAGGTGGCAATCTGCGAAAAGACCCGGCTTGATACCCCGCTGTCTCCGCTCGCGTCGCGGTCACCGAGGTAAGCATCAGCTTCATCAATCATAACGGCAACAGGTGCCATAGCTTTCAGGAGACCCAATATTTTTTCAAGATTTCCTTCTGTGACACCCTGCCACTGGCTGCGGAAGTTTTTAAGCTTAACCATAGGGATGCCCACTTCACTGGCAAAGCAGGTAACCATAAACGTTTTACCCGTTCCTACCGGACCGCATACAAGGTATCCCATTGGCAGCACATCCTGCCTTCCCTGCTTGAGTGCTTTCACTGCCTGCCGAAGATGCTTCTTGACATTAGTGTGCCCGGCTACATTGTCTAGTGTATAATCCGTTTCAACAAATTCGAGCAGTCCATAGGCTTCCGCTTCTATCAGCTCTTTCTTGACTTCAGAAAGCCGGTCATGGGTAATCTTTTCCCTGTTCTCACGGGCATTGGAAAGTATGCTCCTGAGATGGATGAAATTAAGTCCGGCCGTTTGCTGGGCCAGCACCGGCTGGCTCACTCCTGAAATTTCCTTATAGGTTTCCTTGTCCGTCTCAAATTTAATGAAATCCGATCGCTGCTGCTCATTGGGAATTGGAATATGGATATCACTGGTATAGGGATTCTGAACCAGGGTCTTGTTGAGGTCGGCAAGGTTCTCGGTAATCAAAACCGTGGTAAAATCGGCTGCCAGGAACATAGGGTCATGCGCCCAGCGCGAGAGATAAACCAGTGCTGTACGATCATCGGAACCGGTTGATCCCGCCTCATTCATTGGCACGATCGTTTCCGCATAGTCGATGATCAGTGCAATGCTCTTCTTGTCATCCACGCGAATCCTAAAG
>DATFJD010000404.1:0-8392 GCA_035269475.1 Halalkalibaculum sp. | reverse complement strand
ATTCGGGCTATTTCCAAAGGGGAAAAAGTTATAGGTACGGCAAGGCCTGTAAAAACCGGGAGAAAAGTGCATGTCTGGGAGGTGAAGATCCACACCGAAGCCGGCAAACTGGTCTGCGTTTCCCGGTGTACGTTAATGGTGGTCAGGAGGCGTGAGTCTTGAGCTCTTATTCTCAAGTAGAAGATCTTTGTGCCATTACGGTTATATCACAAAGGTACACTAAGAAGAGCGAAGGTGCACTAAGAAACTCTCATAGGGATACAATAGCTTTGTGAATCTTGGTACTACTTAGTGCACCTTTGTGAAACAGCTTAATACTACCCCTACCCTCTCAAGACAAAAACTACTCACTCATACAACTGTTTGATGAGCTTACGCTTTACTACCGGCAGCACGGTTTCATTGAATGGGAAATTCAGATCAGTCTGAAAAGAGTAGGTTGCCGGGTTTGGCAGTTTCTTGAATTCACTGATCAGTTCAAGCTTTATGGAATTTGGCGACATCAGCGCCCGGCCCTGCCCCAGCGCTTTTAAAAACTGGGTCTTCAGGGATCGATACTGATCCTTGGCACTCTGGAATATGGATACCTCGTATTCGAACAGCAGCAGCTTCGATTCTTCATTATCCGGCACAAAAAAGTAGCCCTCGTCGGTATAATTGGGTACGATGCCTACCTCTTCGAGGAAAATCTTTTCATTTACAAATTCATAGATCGTTTTGCCTTCCTCAATCTTGGCTTCTATATATGGCAGGGCCCATTCTATCAGCTCCTCCACTTTCTGCAGGTCAGATCCGTCCACAAAGACGATTTCATGCTCAATTTCCTGGTTGACAAAATCGATTTTCTTGATACGCTTCGGGAACTCACTCCGCAAGTCATTAAGCCTCTTCCTGATGTCACTGAGTGTGTGATAAAGCTCCGCCAGGTGACTTAAATGAGGATATATTTTATTATGCTGGAAATCTTCTGAAATGCGCTTTAAGGCAGACAGCACCTTGTACTGGCGCTTTTCGTAATCTGACTGGACTTGCGTGAAAAGGTCAAGTGTAAGTAGAGGATTGTTCATAAGAACCACCTTAGATGATTTATATGCCGTTTAGGTACCTTTTTCTGTAAATGCTTTTAACAACTTTATAGAATAACGGAGAATGGTGCAAGTTTTATTATCTGACAGGTTGCAGGTTGCAGGTTGCAGGATTCAGGATGCTGGATGCAAGCCTTCTCCCTTCTCCCTTCTCCCTTCTCCCTTCTCACTTCTCACTTCTCACTTCTTGCTTCTTGCTTCTTGCTTCTCACTTCTTGCTTCTCACCTCTCACTTCCCCCACGATTGAACAATAACGTATCGTGCTATGAATCTTCCTTACGAAATTGTGTTTCTTTCCAGGGTTCAAAGTGATGGGCCACATTTCTTCTCTGGTACTTTCCGGTAGAGGTTACGGGTATTTTATCCCCGAAGACTACCACTTTCGGGGCTTTTGAAAAAGGCAGGCGGTCCCTGCAAAACTCCAGGATGGCTTCTTCATCTTCTTCCGCCCCTTCTTTTAGCTGTACATAGGCGCCTACCTCTTCCCCGTACCAGTCGTTCTCAAAACCCACGGCAATACCTGCCTTTACCCCCGGTGCCTTGTTGATCACCTCATCAATTTCCAGCGGTGCCAGGTTGACGCCTCCCCGGATAATCAACTCTTTCAGACGTCCGGTGATAAAAAAGTAAGGGCGGCCTTGTTCGTCATTCACATAAAATCCTTCATCCCCGCTTCTGAACCATCCGTTGCTGAAGGCCTTTTCATTGGCCTCTTTATTGTTGTAATAGCCAAGCATCACATTAACGCCCCGAATCACAATTTCTCCTCTTTCATTTTCCCCGACTGCATTGCCTTCCGGGTCTTGTATTTCCATCTCATTCGCGGGAATCGGCACGCCGATACTGGGATACCCGTAATCACTTATCCACTTCCGGTGCTCCTCTCCTTCAATATCGAGCGGCAGAAAACAGGAGTAACAGGTAGTTTCAGACAGGCCGTAGCCATGGATGATGCGTATGCCAAAACGCTCTTCAAAGGTTTCGGCCACCTTAACCGTAAGCGGACCGGCGCCGCAGATCACATGACGCAAGGCAGGGCAGGATTCAAAGTCCTTATCAGCATAATGGTTATTCAGGTACTGCAGCAGAGTTGGGACCATGCTGACAATATGCACCCCTTCCTGCCTGATTATAGGGAAGAATCTACTGACCCGAAATCGCCGGTTAAGAACGGTTGATCCACCCGCCAGAAATGGGGTGAGCAAAGTAACGACCGTGCCGTTCACATGATGAATGGGCAGAACACACATCATGCGGGTATCAGAATCAATGTTATGCCAGCCGGCAATGGAGCGGGCGTCTTCCAGCAGGTTGTGCTGACTCAGCACCACACCCTTTGGCGGACCGGTGGTTCCTGAAGTATACACGATAAGCGCTTCCGATTCAGCCAGGCTGCTGTCATCGAGATTAAGCTCCCCTTCCTTGTCCCAGTAATTATATACTGTATCCTCGCATAAAACCGTCTCAATGTTTTTCAGTGCATCATTATCACTGAATATTTTACTTACACGATCCCGGTAATCCCTGCGGATAAATGCAAGTTCTACCTTTGCATTTTCCAGTATATAGGCTATGCGTTCATCATCCTCCCCAAGATTCACCGGTACAACCACCAGCCCAAGAAGCCAGGCGGCAAAATACTGAACGGCTGTTTGCCAGTGATTATGGGAAATCGTAGCGACTCTATCGCCGTGCCTCAACCCATGATTCTGCAGAAATCTTGCCACCCCATATACCTTGTCACAAAATTGCCGGTAGCTAAACTCGGTCCTGTTATCATGTTCATCGATAAAAATGAGATACGATGCGGATTCCGTCATTCGCTGTTCCAACAGTTCCCTGAAATCATCAACCGGGAGTTCGGGGAGGGAAGAATGGCTCAGACTGCGAGCGTGATCAATTTTCTGCTGAAGTTTTTTGTAATCCATAAAATAACCTTAATGCTTGAAACTGTATTATGTTACTTCTTGAGCGGCGAAAAGGCAAGTAGTCGCACCGATTGTTGAACTATAAACCTGCCTTTATTTGTTCAGTTATGTAGATATAAAGAAAGTACTTATGATGAAAACCTTAGTCGGCATAATATCTTTTATACTTATAACTACTGCTGTTTTGCTTTACCCAAACACTGATACATTTTCAGCGAAGCATAACATCCGGTTTGAACAGAAAGAAAAGGTATCTTCTGCTATGCAGGATACGATAGAATGGGAAAGGCCCCGATTTACCGAGCGCCGGGAAGAGCGGCATCGCATGGTGGAAAGGGGCATTCAAGGCCGCGGGGTAACCGACCGGGCGACTCTCGAAGCTATGCGTCACGTACCGCGGCATCTCTTTGTACCGGAAAGCAGAAGAGATAATGCCTATGAAAACAGGCCTTTGCCCATCGGGCACGGGCAAACCATCTCCCAGCCATACATTGTAGGTTATATGACTGAATTGCTGGAGCTTCGAAAAGGAGATAAAGTACTGGAGATCGGGACAGGTAGTGGTTACCAGGCAGCCATTTTATCGGAAATTACACCCTATGTTTTTACCATTGAAATAGTAGAAGAGCTTGGCAAACAGGCCAAAGAGCGTTTCGATTCACTGGGGTATAAGACCATCAATACGATGATCGGTGACGGATACAAAGGGTGGCCGGAACACGCCCCTTTTGACGCTATCATCCTTACTGCCGCGGCTGATGAAATTCCGCAACCGCTCATTGAACAACTCAAACCGGGAGGGGTCATGGTACTGCCTGTAGGTAGCAGCGGACTCACCCAAAGCCTCACAAGAGTTCGAAAAACAGAGGACGGTGAAATTCAGAAAGAACGTAAACTACCCGTAAGATTTGTTCCCATGACCGGCATTGACCAGAAACAGTAACAGTAACTGAGCAGCAACTCAAGATTCACTTCCATCCCGGACGGAACCCCGATATGCAATTTATTATTAATGAGGCTTTAATGGCAAAACCTTACTTGTTAAGATATCATTGCTGGCAGTGACTCCCCGAATAGGGAGTTTTTTTATTAAATGTTAATTTTTTGTGTTAGTAGATAATGTTTAGATTTTGTCTCATTATTGAGAGACACATTCAAACCAAACTATGTGATAGATGAAGTTGCCCCTTCGAACGGTATGTTCAGTCCTTATTTTATTTATTCCTATACTTTCCGCCGCACAGCAAAATCCGGATACACCCGAATCCGCACTCGTTGACAGCCTCCTCATTGAGATCCCATTTGAAAGCAGGCTGGAAAGAGCCCCTAAAGACATTGAAATGCAGTTTGCGCAAAACCCTTTGGGCTTACCTGACGAAAAGAACGAACGGATGATCGAGCTTTTTGCCGATGGTTTTGTAATTGATTCTCTCATGTATGATGTCACAACTACTTTCAACGCCCGGTTCAACGATCAATATGCGGATTCCCTAAAGAGCTGGCTAAACAGTGCTTCCACCCAAAAAGTACATGAAGCGGAAGAGGCCTCGAATACCCTTCAGGGTGCCCGGCGGAGGGTGGTACGCATGTATGAGATGGAGCAAGAGCCGCCGGCCGAAGAACGTGAGGAGCTTATCTTATCCCTGCTGAATGCCACCTCATCGGTCGAAAATGCTATTGAATCCCAAACCATTCTATTCCGTTCTATCGTATCTGCGTTCAGCATCCTCAGTGAACAGCGCACTTTCAGTGAGGCACAAATAGATGGCATTGTTAACAATTACCGTATGGAAATTGAAAACCAGATGGAAAATGATCTTAAGCAGCAGTATCTCATCAAGTATTATAACCTGAATAATGAAACCATTGGTGAATATACCTCTTTCTATGTAAGCGAAGCCGGGAAATGGCTGAATTCTACCGCTTCAGAAGCGATAAAAATGGCTTATAAAAATGCTAGCGACCGCTTTGTTCAATCGGTTGAGAACATGGAATAATGTGATTTGCGAAAAGACACTATAAAACCTACAGAATTACCTCTTTATGAATAAGCGATTTTTTGTCCTTCTGATTCTTACAATCACAGTTACTGTTTATGGCTGTTCGACGACCGAACAGGCAATACAGCCTCAACAGGAGCAGCCGGAAAAGGTAGACTTTTCCACCCTTCTGGAGCCGCCTAAAGACTGGCATCATCTCGATGAAGAGCAAACCCGGTTCAGGGGCATCAGCAGCCGGCTTGCTTATGAAACCATACTCCGAGACAGGCCTTCTGAAAAGCAGATCGTCGTGGCGGTTATTGACGGGGGAATTGATGCAGATCATGAAGACCTCAAAGACAATATGTGGATAAATGAGGATGAAATTGCGGGCAACGGCATTGATGATGATCAAAATGGCTATACCGATGATATAAACGGCTGGAATTTTATCGGCGGGCCGGACGGTGAAAACGTCAATCACGATACTTTTGAACTGACCCGCATCTACAGGAGTCTCAAGCCAAAGTATGCCAATGCCGATACTACTCAGCTGAGTGAAGAAGAACAGGAGGAATATGCCTACTTCCGGGAAATTCGGTCGGCCTATGAAGATAAAGTCAGGGAGCAGGTTTCCCAGTATGAAAATATCCGGTCCCTGGAGCAGAGCATGTCCCAGGCTCAACAGATCTTAAGTGACTACTACAGCGACAGCACCTATACCTACGAAGAACTGCTCGAATTGGAGCCTCAAAACCAGCAGCAGCAATTCGCACAGAATGTGATGCTTTACGTGATGGAAAATGACATCGACTCCACCTTAATTGCCGAACAGAAAAAGCAGGTGTACGAATTTGCCAAGTACGGTTACAATCCTGATTTCCATACCCGCCATATCGTTGGTGACAACTACGAAGATAAAACCGAACGATACTACGGCAACAATGACATAGCGGGACCCGACCCTACCCATGGCACTCATGTTGCAGGCATCATTGCGGCTGTCAGGAATAATGAAACCGGGATGAATGGAGTTTCTACGAATACAAAAATAATGGGCATTCGTGCCGTACCCAATGGCGATGAACGTGACAAAGATGTAGCCAACGCCATACGCTATGCGGTTGATAACGGTGCGCACATCATCAATATGAGCTTTGGCAAGGGCTATTCCCCGCACAAGGAAACGGTGGATGCGGCCGTAAAACATGCCGAAGAAAATGGAGTGCTGCTTGTTCATGGTGCCGGAAATGACGCTTCTGATACCGACAACAAACCCAGCTATCCAACCGACCGGTACGGTAAAGGAATTACCGATGAAGGAGCTTCCAAACTATGGATCACTGTCGGCGCCACCTCCTGGAAACCGAACAAAGATTTCGTAGCAAGCTTTAGCAATTACGGTGACGAAACAGTTGACGTTTTTGCTCCCGGTGTAGATATCTACTCCACCATGCCTGACGACACCTATGAATTTCAGGACGGTACCAGCATGGCTTCTCCCGTTGTAGCCGGCGTTGCGGCCCTGATTATGGCTTATTATCCTAACCTAAGTGCAAGCCAGGTAAAAGAGATTATTTTACAAAGTGCCGTAAAATATCCCGACAAGCAGGTAATACTGCCGAATCAACAGGGTTCGGATGAAACGCTTGTAGACTTTGGAACTTTATCCGTCACCGGCGGACTGGTAAATGTGGAAAAGGCACTGCAGGAAGCGAAAAGAGTTAGTCAATAATTATAAAAGTGCCTCACTTTCGGCCCGTGACTATTACAAACTCTCCGGGAATATCATAATAGCCTTCATCATTTTGATATGGTTTGATAGATTCCAGGTACTCGGCATGGGCTTTCTCTTTGGTCGCCTCATCGAACTTCCGGTATGCCAGCGCAACAGCACCCCCCAGGAATGCCCCGATTATGGCTTCTTCGTCCGAATCGTAGTGAAGTGTTACCTCGAACCGATCTGAAGTAATATCTTCAAAACCTGCTTTTTCAAAAGACCGCTGCAGGTTTTCTCCCGTACCCAGCTGAAAGAATAGCGGGCAAACATCCGTTTTAACGCGCCGGTCAACGATGGGAAAAATCTCTGCCCAACCACAGGCCTTTCTGCGTCCCCACACAAGTGCCGCAGCCCTTCCACCGGGCCTAAGCACCCGATGCATTTCCCGGTTTGATTTATCCGGGTCGGGATAGTACATAAGTCCCAGCGAATTGATGGCCAAATCGAAAGACCCCTCCGGTAAATCGAGCTCTTCGGCATCCATAGCTTGAAAGTTAATGCCTTGTATATTTCTTTCTTCGGCAAGTTCCGCAGCCTTTTCAATCATGCCTTCCGAAAGGTCGATAGCCGTAACCGAACCCTCCGGGCCCACGGACTCGGCAATCGGAAAGGTAACCAGCCCTGTACCGCAGGATATATCAAGGACCTTCTCTCCTTCTTGAAATGAGGCTGCTTCTAGGAGTCGCTTTTGCGCAGGCCATAGCTGGCGCTGCCATCCGGTCTCATAATATGGTGAAGAATAATCCCATCCGTATTTCTGTACCCTTCTCTGCAATTCCGGTTTCATGATACCTCCTTTGTTGTAGATTTAATAGTTAGTTCCCTTTGTGTCGGGATAGCACGTTGAAAGTCATCAAGAACGGGGCTGTATTGATCCGCTTTCTCAACCAGCCTTCGAACATCTTCTTCGGGCGCCGGACTCTCAATCGTCACATAATAACGAATAGCTTTGAACCCGGGCGGAATATCAGCCACTCCAAACTGTCCACGAGCGTCAAAGTCGGTTTCCACCTCTATCTGAATATCATCAATGGGGATCTCCAGGTGGGCGGCCCAGGTAGCATAGCCGATAGCCATGCAACTCCCCAGGGCAGCCCGTTCCAGTATCCCGGGTCCGGGCCCGGCATCATTTCCCCCTGCATCCTTTCCCACATCAACCGTCATGCGCTTGGAACCGCTTTCAATTTCACAGGTCGTACCATTGCGCACCTTAATGCGTGTCCGGGCGGTACTCTGCCCTATCGATGGACGCAGCTTGAGTGCCTTTACATTCCGTTCAAATGCCTTCTTTATGGTTTTTGGATCAGCCATAGCTTGTCTCCTTTTTATTTTACTGATTAATTCTTCCGGCGGTAATAAAGCCGGAAGGCAATCTTTCAAATTTTGGCTACATCATGCGGGAAGATCTAAGATTGATATCCGCAAACTTCCATGCTTCCTTAAACTTTCTCTTCACTTCCGCGGCTTCCGCTTCTTTATCCTGCGCTTTCAGGCTTTGCCACAGGCCAAACAGTGACCAGCCGTTATCAGGAAAATTGGCAAGATCAGAACGATAAACATGCTCTTCTGCGGTGGGACGATCCGCTTTCAACAAAATTGCTCCTAAATTATGCCGCACA
>DATFJD010000403.1:0-3171 GCA_035269475.1 Halalkalibaculum sp. | reverse complement strand
ATGTGCTTTCCTGTTTACAAGAATCACTGTTTTAGTCCGTATTCTTTTTGTTATAGCGAATCATGTTAACGTAGCTTGCCAATGCAGGGTTCCCGCTACAACATCTAAAACGACCCTTAAACTAAGCTATTTTACACCTTTTATCAGCAGATAAAATACAACAGAAAATGCAAAGTTCCTGATCAGTCGTCGGAAATCCGAACCCACGCACCCTCAGCATTCCGGGAAATATGTGATTCAGGGTTGAAAGCACCTAGTTAATCCGCAATCATATCAAAAAGACGATCGCCGGCAAAGTTAAAAGTGCACCTGCATCTTTAATGTTCTAGCTATGATAAACCCGGCTAACCGTTGTTCCGGACCTGAAAGTGAGGTTACCCCGGGCAGAACCTAATACTGCCCTTTAAGTTGTAATTTGCCCATCCAGAAGGTATCACGGCCTAAAGGGTGCCCGGCAAATCGGCGTATTTGGCCGGAACCCGCTCCAGGCTGCTCATATCGCCACAGTCTGTGAGGCTAAGGCTGACAAATAACATAACCGGTAAAATAAATCAGGTCTTTCATGGATATGCTGAATGTAGCGTTATAAAAAAGAGGACTCCGGTTCCCCGAAGTCCTCCTCGTGATCAGCACACCTCACACATTTGGTATGTGAGACGTTTCATGTAAGGTCAATCGCAGTTTGCCATTTATAATTACTGCATGATGCGCGCCCATCCTGCCGTCCAGTCGGTATCCAGAAATGCTCCTATATAATCAGCCTGGTCAAAGAAGTTATCATCAGGTTGTGCGGTTGCACCGGTTCTTGCCGGAGATCCCGCCTGCAGGGTAAAATCATTACCGGAAGCGTTGGTGAACAAAGGATCTGCCTGGCTGTAAGAAGAAGCGTATCGGGTGGCATCCGGTTCATTTGCGTTTCCGCCAGCGGCTGACTTATCCTGAAACGCACCGTTATTCCAGACTATATAACTGTTCATTTCCAGCTGATCGGGATAGTTATTATAGGTCGCATCCCCTTCTTCACCGGCATCGCCTCCTTCCAGTACGAAAGGCGCACCGTCAAAATTAGACACGATAATATTATTATAAGATCCCCTCAGATTTTCCCTCAGTCTTTGGCCGAAGTTATTCTTTTCAGGGCTGCCGCCATCGCCCGGACCGTATATCGTTACGTTAAAGATAGTCGGCTTGGTTGGCCCGTTGCCACCGCTGCAATCCGTAAGATCATCGCAGCCGTCGTTCTCAAATCCGTTGTCGGCATTGTCACGCTGCACCGCAAGCCAGAACTGGCCGCGTCCCTGCCATCCCTGATCGTAGTCGAAACTGTCATCATCAGCACCGGAAACAACGATATACTTCAGGTCTACACTACCGCCGAACAGCTCCACTCCGTCATCACTGCATTCGAAGATGTTCAGGTATTCAATCGTGGTACCGCTGCCTACCGAGTATAGCGAGAGGCCCTGAATTTCAGAACCTTCCGCAATGCTGAAACCGGTATACTCGATGCGTACGTAGCGTATGGTTCCGCTGTCATCGGTATCATTATTTCCTCCATAGGTCACCGCAGATGGGAGTCCCTCTACTTCTCCGGTTCCACCCGGAATATTATTCGGGGCATCACCTATCAGAATGATACCACCCCAGTCATTGCGTGCTTTCTGGGCATCATCCTTTGCAGATGTGAACACTATTGGGTTATCTACAGTACCGACAGCATTGATTTTAGCCGATGGCCTGGCTTCAGAGAAGTTCTCATCATCCGCAGGTAAAAAGACCAGTGTTCCCACATCTTCTGCTGAGCCGTTGTGGAACTCAAATTCAACTTCGGCTCCTTCTTCTATGGTCAGGGTGACTCCCGGCAGTATAAAATGCGGGCCGGCCACTGTAGTGTCGCCCCAGGTCTCATCTTCAGCTATGACGGTACCGGGCAGACTTTCATAAATCTCCGGGATTTCCGGTCCAGGAATGGGATCAATAGAATCAACAGGGTTATCGTCGTCACTGCATCCGGAGGCTACGAGCAAAGCTAGAATACATATTCCGGCAAATTTGGTAATTGTTGTTTTCATTGTATATATGAAATTATTGGTTTGGGTTAAATTGGATCGTTTATTCAAAAGCTTAAGATTCGATGATAAAAGCCGTGTTTTAACAAATAATTAACCGTGTATGAGTAATAGGTTAACTTTCTAGAAAGCAAGCGAGACGCCCATCTCTACGGTTAGTCCCGGTTCATACTGAAAAGTGGTTACCTCGCCCTGCTTGTACTCCCTCTCATCAAGCAGCAGGTTTTCAATGCCCAGGCTGAACTTTGCAGTTCCATACCGGTAAGAAGCGTTGAAGCCCATATTGTGGAAAGGCTGCTCATACTCGTCATCAGGGTGGTTGACCTTTCCTACCGTCACTACACGCTTGCCAAAGGTGTTGTAAATCAGCGATATATCAAGGTTGTTATTGGGGAATTGGTAAAAGGTTGAGACATTTACGGTATACGGTGATTGCCCGTACATAGGCCTTTCAGTATTGGCTACACGGTTAATATTCTCCGGGTTGGTTACCCTGGTTTCTGAGAAGATGAAGGAACCGTTGGCCACAACCTGCAGGCGATCCGTAATGTTTTTTCTTCCCTCCAGTTCTACTCCGTAAAGGATGGCTTCATCACCATTGCGGTACTCCACTTCCGAACGTTCGGTAAACCGGTAGAAAAGCTCTATGGGATCCTCGAAGTGCTTGTAGAAGGCACTGATGGCAAAGAGTTCACCCGCGCTGGGATAGGTTTCCAGTCTTAGATCGTAGTTTTGAATCCGGGTGCGGTTCAGATCCGGGTTACCGTATACAATCTGCCCTCCAATGAAATCCTGAAAACTGAAAGCGGAAATTTCACGGAATTCCGGACGGGCCAGCGTAAACGAGAAAGCCCCCCGGATATTGGTCTTATCAGACAAGCTGTATGTTAGATTAGTCGCCGGAAGGATATCCGTATTTTCTACATTTGCAATCAGCTGCGAGGTTCCCTCATCCAGGGTTTCCACCTCTTGGTCAGAGTTTTCAATCCTTGCCCCTATCTCCCAGGTGATGTTGTTCATGGGATACCAGATGGTACTGAGGTACCCGGCAATCAGATTCTGGCTTCCCGTATAGGAATCCTGTGGAGTCGAGGTTTCGGAT
>DATFJD010000402.1:0-5359 GCA_035269475.1 Halalkalibaculum sp. | reverse complement strand
ACCTGAGGAACCGGATCCTGTTAGGCGAAAAAGTCCGACAGCCATAGCTTCAGTAAAACATACCGGTACCTATGTTAAAGTAGTTTACGGGCAGCCCTATAGAGCCGAAAGAGAGATCTTCGGTGACTTGGTTCCCTATGGGCAAGTTTGGAGAACAGGAGCTAATGAGGCCACCGAGATAACTGCCACTGAAGATATCATAATTGCAGGTGAGAGGCTTGAGGCGGGAACCTACTCGCTTTTTTCAATTCCTGGTGAAGAGAGCTGGACCATCATTTTAAATAGCGAACTGGGCCTCTGGGGTGCATTTGAATACGATGCCTCAAAAGACGTCATGAGAGTCGATGCGGACGCCCACCAGACCGAGCAGACTGACGAGGCCTTTACCATACAGTTTGAGGAGGTAACCGGCGATTCTACCGATATGGTAATCAAATGGGTGCAGACAGAAGTGCGGGTACCCATCACATTTTTATCAGCAGATACGGCTACGCCCTAGTTTGCTAGGCTTGTTGATTCCTTTTTTCCCAGCTGCCGGGTGATTCAGGAAGCCCTTTTCTTCTTCACCTTCTCCAGTAAATCACCGGGCACATCCATTTCCATTCTAAGGAGCAGAGAGGCATGTGTTTTCCCCTGTGCATCCAGTTTCAGGGAAACCGTACCGCCTCCGCCCAGGCTGTGGTGCAGCACAAAGTTCAGTGCGCCGATATTGGGCATCTCAAAGCGTTCCACTTTTCCCTCACAGATATGCTTCATGTGCTCTTTTACTACATCGGCAGTCAGGTTTTCTTTAAGAAAAGGATAGACATCCGGATGTCGGGCAATGATGCCTACATTACTCCCGTCGCCTTTGTCGCCGCTTCGCCCGTGAGCTATGTCAATTAGTTTTACTTTTGGCATGGATACTCTGTATTGTCTTTAGTGTAAATGCAAGGTGAATATATAAGCTGGCAGCATATCGGACAAGTGCCATTTATTTACGTACTAGATAACCGAAGGTATAGGGCGAGGTATGAAACTTCCCCTTTTCTGCAGTACCCTGTTTCTAAAACCTTACCTGCGCTGTTTCCGGTGCTCTGCTCCGGAAATAAGAGTGAGAAAGCAACCTCCCTTTCGCGGCAAAATTTCGGAAAAGAATGGCTTTAATAACTCCTCAAATTGTAAATTAAATACGTATAAGCTAGTTTGTCTAATACTTAGCGCTATATAAAACATAAACATCTAGATTCGGACTAGAATGAGAGGCCAATCAGAAGATATCACCAGGCTGCTTAATGATCTGGAAAACAGCGGACAAAACCAGGCTGAAGTCATCTATCCCCATGTATACGATTATCTAAGGGAGATGGCCCACGGTCAGCTGTTGCAAGAACGGCGGGGGCATACCCTCGAAACTACTGCTCTGGTACATGAGGCTTACATAAAACTGGTTGATCAGGATCAGGCTACCTTCCACAACCGTTCCCATTTCCTGGCAATAGCTGCTCTTGCCATGAGGAGAATTCTTATCAGTTATGCCAGAAAACGCCATGCTGAGAAACGCGGAGGAAAGGAAACTCCGGTCACATTTATAGACGGAATGGCAGCTCGCCAGTCTAATACTGAAGAGTTGATAGATCTGGATGAAGCCCTTGAAAAGCTCGAGATAATGAATGAGCGTCAGGCCCTGGTAGTGCAGTATCGCTTTTTTGGTGGCTTAACTTATAAAGAGATAGCCAAAGTAATTGGCGATACCGAGCACTCGGTTCGCTATGACTGGCGCGTAGCAAGAGCCTGGCTTAAACGCGAGATGAGTGATAAGGAATCATAATTTTTTTCGCCGATTCTGCTCCTCCTTTGCGCGTAGTAGATAAAGTGCACTGAGTTAAATGTAAATACAAAAAATATGAACGCTGAACGGTGGAACCAGGTACAAACGCTATTCAAAGAAATTCTTGAACTGGATCATGATTCAAGAGTAACGCGTTTGAATGAAGTCAGGGATACGGATGACGAACTTTTTCGCGAAATTCAGTCCCTACTGGCTGCCGATGCTGATCACTCTTCCATTCTCGACGGCTTTGCCATTGACGCCATAGATATCTCGGGGTTGCTTTCAATAGACGGCACCCGTGTCGGTCCATTTGAAATTGTACGACAGGTCGGTTCCGGCGGCATGGGAAATGTGTACCTGGCAAAACGCGTTGAGGGTGGGTTTGAACAGACCGTCGCACTTAAACTTATTAAGTACGGTATGGACTCAGAGCAAATATTGCGCCGCTTCGAAAGCGAGCGCCAGATTCTGGCTCGCCTGCAGCATCCGAACATAGCAAGATTGGTGGATGGCGGCATTAAAGATGATGGCCGACCGTGGTTTGCGATGGACTATGTTCAGGGCGAACCGATTGACGAATATTGCAATCGAAAAGACCTGGACATGAAAAAGAGGCTTGAGCTGTTTTTGACCGTATTATCAGCCGTTCAATATGCCCACCGGAACCTGGTTGTACATAGAGATCTGAAACCTCATAATATTCTAGTTCATCAAGATGGAGATTCTGTTGAGATCAAGTTGCTTGATTTTGGAATTGCTCGTCTGCTCAGTGAAGATGAAGAACAAACGGCGCTGACACAAGAAGGGGTCCGCCCTATGACCCGAAGCTATGCAAGTCCAGAGCAGTTGAAAGGTGAATCAGTAACAACAGCATCTGACGTCTACTCGCTTGGTGTGATTCTTTATGAACTGCTTACAGGGAGACGTCCTTTTGAACAAAAAGAGCTGAGCTCCGTTGAATTTGAAAAACTTATTTGTACTTCAGCGCCGCCAAAACCCAGCCAGATATTGAGCAAGGGTACTGAAAATGATGGAGAACGACCGGATAAATTCCAGAAAAAGCGCCTTATAAAACAACTGGCAGGAGACCTGGATATGATCTGTCTCAAAGCATTGCGGCTGGAACCGGATAAACGCTATGATACAGCTGATCAGTTTGCGGAAGATATCAAAAGACACCTGGCCGAACTGCCCATACTGGCACGACCGGTATCAAAAAGTTATCAGGCACAAAAGTTTGTAAGAAGACACACTGTTGGTGTTCTAGCTACCCTACTAATATTAATATCACTGGTTGGAGGTATTATAGCCTTTGCCTGGCAGTACCGAGTAGCAGCCCTTGAACGAGATCGAGCCCAGCGAGAAGCTGACACCGCAACGGAAATAGCCGGTTTCCTGCAGGGCCTTTTTGAAGTTGCAGACCCTGCAATATCAAGAGGAGATACGATTACCGCACGACAGCTTTTAGAACGGGGTTCGCGACAGATCGAACAAGAGCTGGCTGAACAGCCGGAAGTGCTGGCTCGCATGCTAGATGTACTGGGAAATGTATATTTGAGCTTATGGATGCTGGACGAGTCAGAATCCATGTTCGAAAAGTCGCTGAATATCAGGCAAGAAAGGCAGGGCATAAGCGAAAGGAATTTGCAGATTGCAACCAGTCTGTACAATATCGGTCGAGTGAGTACAGTAAAAGGGGCCTTTGCCAGAGCAGACTCCATGCTATCACAATCTCTGGATATTCGGCAGGCTGCCTTGGCAAAAAATCATCTCGATATTGCCAGGGTTTTAATTGTGTTGTCACAATTGCAGAAGAAACAGGGAAAGTATGAAGCGGCTGAAAAAAATTACTTTGAAGCCCTGTCTATTCTGGAGCTCAGCCGGGACGATAAAGATGTTGAACTGCACATAGCCGGGTTAAAAAACAATCTGGGGAATTTATTTGAGGAAACAGGGGAGTTTGAGCGATCTGAAACCTACCTGCGGCAGGCTCTTGAATACAACCGCGACTATTATAAAGCAGACCATCCATCAATAGAAACTAATATGAATAACCTTGCCAGGGTTCTAAACAGGCTGGCCAAATATGAAGAAGCGAAAGAGTTGTTTCTTGCAAGCCTGGAAATGTCTAAAAGACTGTATGGAGAGATGCATCCCAAAACAGCGCTAAACATGAATAATTATTCCAGTTTTCTTAAAGACCGAGAGAAATATATTGAAGCCGAAACGTTCCAACTGCAGGCGCTGGATATTTTCCTTGAAAAACTGGGAGAAGACCATCCGTACATTCCAATGTGTTACAATAATCTGGCTAATTTGCGGGATGACCAGGGTGACTATGAAACCGCGGGAGAGTACCACGAGAAAGCCTTGGAACGGAATAGGGCTATATATGGGAATGAGCATGGTGATGTTGCTAACAGCCTAAGCAACTTAGGATCATTGCGATTGAATCAAGAACGCTACAAAGAAGCTGAATCCCTTTTCCGCGAAGCGCTGCGTATCGACAGCAATGCCTTTGGAGAAGCCCATCCCTATGTGGCTATGGACTATCAGTCAGTGGGGATTACCCTTTTTGAACAGGGGAAATACACAGAAGCGGAAGAGCATCTTATTAAATCAGTAGCACTGAATACAGCCGTATTGGGAGAGGCCCATCCCAACACAGCTATAGCAAAAGGCGAGCTGGGCCGCTTGCTTTTGAAAACGGGAAGACTAAACGAAGCAGAAAAGATATTAAAAGAGGTGCTGGCACAACATGAAAAAGATCAGCCTGAAAACTCGTGGCGAACCGCTGAAATTCGCTCTTTATTTGGAGAATCACTGATTCGTACCGGCCGTTACGAAGAAGCAAAATCCCACTTGACAGAAGGACACAAAATACTGCTTCAAAGCCATGGGGAGGATCATCGATTTACCGTGAGAGCCCGGGCGCGTTTGATCTTGTTGCACGAAGCGCTTGGAGATTCCACAGCAGCCAACAGGTAAAAACATCCTTTTGGGGAATGGAGGAAACCGCAGGACTACGGTAACATGTTAGAAACAGTCACGAAGTTGCGTTAGCTTTTGTTTTGCGGATATGATTCATGTCTATGTCATTTTGGGACAGGATAACAGATGATGATGGTTTAACACCCATATGCCTGTTACACAGTCAGACGTGCTTTTCACTTTTCTCGGCTGGGGAATAGCTTTTTCCCAGTGGCGTAAAAAGAAAGCTGATTAAATACTCTGAGAGCATACATTTCCTCAGCCAACTTACCAAGTTTGTTTTTTTGAGCTCTATTACGCTATTTATCAAAACAATATAAATCTGCGTAACCTTTATGCCCCGGTCTAATGTTTTATTTAAAATAAATTCTCCCTGACAATGAATGATCGACAACAACAGGTTGTAGCAGCAGTCGTCTCGGGCCTAATTTTGGTCGTGGTTTTTCTCTGTCCCTGGCGGGATGCGTCTACTGGAGAGATCAGGTGGAGCCCCATTTATCAGCCGCCGATGTCCTATGTTCGATCCTACGATGACACCCACGGAACCAAAGGCAG
>DATFJD010000401.1:0-21179 GCA_035269475.1 Halalkalibaculum sp. | reverse complement strand
AGCAGTATATATTCGAGATGCTCCAGGCGATCCAGCAGGCCTTCTATTTTTTCTTCAAATAGCTTTTCTGTGGTTATCAAAACCTTTGCTTTAGACTTAGTCATGCGCTGATAGATGGGTTCCGGGCCGTAAATAGAAAATAACGGACAGTAGATGCTTCCGTTCTTTAAGGTTCCCAGGGCCGAGATATACAATTCCGGTATTCTGCCGGTAAGCGTACAGACAACATCCCCTTTCTCTATCTCCAACCCCCTCAATACATTGGCGAAACGATCGGTTTGTTCTTTAAGATGGGCATAAGTGAATTCCCTGGTTTCTCCATTTTCTCCCAGCCAGCGCAGTGCAATATGATCGCTTCTCCCACTTTCTGCATGCCGGTCAACCGCTTCATAAGCTAAATTTAACCCGCCATCCGGTAATCCGTGCAACTCTGAAGCTACACTGTGCCAGTTGAATGACCGCCGCAACTCCTCATAGCTTTCCATGTTCGGAGCAACCAATACCTTGTTGCTACCTGTTTCTTTGGGAATGATCTCGGTTGCCATGAACTAACATTAGGTTTAGGGTTCTGCAATAACATTATACTAGCCACTCCTTATTCCTGAATAGAGGGAAAGCACAATTATAGTGTAGAAAGATTCCCTACAGGAAGTAAGAATAGTCGGGAAGGGTTCTTTTTGTGATATGATGTAAGCAATGGTACTACATAATGATAGTGATTCAACGTACAGATTTATCTGTCAACGGTCTCCAAATTATCACTGGATTAAAGGCATTAGCCGAATTCCTATAGCATTAACCTGGCAAGTTGCTTGATTGAAGCACAATATGTGCATATAAATATTCAGGAGAATTTCAGCTATGAACTATTCAAAATTTTTCATCATAACCCTATTACTATTTTTTATTTCTTCACTGGTATCGGAAGCTCAGTTCACAGTTCTGGAAAAAGGAGATAAAATCAGAATAACAGCACCTGAGCAATTAAGAGGCAAAAAAACTGGTGTCGTTACAATTATCACCCCTGATTCGCTACAGTTTATGCATCGTGATTCAACCTTCAATGTTTCTTTAGCCTCACTCAGCCGGCTGGAGGTTAGTACCGGACAAAAAAGATCTGCCGGCCGCGGTGCTCTTATCGGAGCAGGAAGTCTAGGGCTTACTCTAGGTCTTATAATGATGTCAACAGACGAATCCTGCAGCAGTGAGGAAGGATGGTGTATAGATTTATTCAGCAGAAGTGACTCATTCAAACTTGGCTTAGTATCAGGCGCTCTGCTGGGCGGGGCAAGCGGTGCCATTATCGGGCATTTCATTATCAGGGATCGTTGGAAAAAGGTTGAATTAGAGCCTCATACCATCGTATTACACTCTGGCAAAAGAATAGCTGCTATTGGCATGCGCTTACGGCTTTGACAAAGTTGATAGCCGAGAAATATCATGGGCCAAATCTCAAAACATGTTCAGACAGAAATTCTTATATGATTTTGGAGTAGCTCAGGACGACCCTCGAAGCGAATTGAGGGCCTTGAATCCGGTCTCGGGCGATCGCATACTGTGCATTGCCAGTGCCGGTGAAGTGCCCCTCGAACTGCTGGTAAACAGCGATGCATCCATCCCTATTGACGCGGTGGATATTGATCATCGCCAGCTTTACCTGTCAAACCTGAAATTACAAGCGGCGCAAACGCTTAACGATTGGGATGCGGCTCGGTTCCTCGGTTTCTTACCGGCTGATATGAAAAACAGAATAAAATGGTTTGAGCTTTTTGAAGCCCGGCTGCCGGAGAACGAAACTATATTTTGGAAAGAAAACTTCGAAATATTCAAGAAAGGCCCTGTCCATTTGGGACGATATGAAACCTATATCGCTCGATTTGCACCCCTGGGAAGATGGCTGTTGGGAGGAAGCAATAAACTGCAGGGACTGTTTGAATGCAGCGGAATTGAGGAACAGAAAGCCTATTTTGATGAAAGACTGCGCATCGGACTGTTGAAAAAAATGTTTAGGCTGATATTTCATCCCCGCGTTTACAAAAACCGGGGTATTTCAGAACAGGGGCTGCAACATATGGGAACCCAAAACATCGGTAACACCTTTTATAAGAAGTTCCGGGATTTCTGCACGGCCACACCGGTCCGTGATAATTGGATACTGCAGTTTGTTCTTTTCGAAAACGTTATCTACAAACAGGCCCTTCCCTCCTACCTGAGGCCAAATGGAATAGACCGGCTAAGAAAGGAGAGCGAACGCCTGAGTTTTATTAAAAAATCCTACACAGAAATTCTGGACCAATCGCAACCCGGGTACTATAATAAGTTTGCCTTATCTAATGTAAGCGACTGGCTGAACGAAGATGAGTTTACCGAACTGCTGCAAATTGTAGCAGATAAATCAGGGGAAAAAGCTGCCGGGCTCATCCGCTATATCTACACTGCCGAGGTCAAAGATCCGAAATTAACAGAATTATTAGGTTTTAAAGCTAAACAGGGAAAAGAGTTATTAGAGCAAGACCGGTTCCCTTTCTACAAACTCATCCCCTTTTCATTCAATAACACATAAAATGAGTAGGCCAAATGCCCATACCAATCCTGCTTCAGATGATTACCGCCTGCGGGTTCTGGATGATGGATGGAACCGCCGGCTGCTCGATTTAGCACGGGTCTCGCCGGTTAAAACCGAAGGGTTAAGCATACATTTCGATCGTTCTCCCGACATCTTTACCATCCCAAAGCTGACTTCCTACAAATATCGCTGCCTCGGACTTTTTAAGCAGGAAGACCTGGCCGGTTACGCTATAGCAACCTATCAGGAGAGATATATCGACGGAGAGGTTGCAGATGTGCTCTATCTTGGGAACATGCATGTTATTGAACGCGGTTTAGGCAAAGTATTCCTCGAAAAACTATCTCAAAGATTTAAGCGTATCGTACCCTCAAACACCGATGTAGAGTACCTGTATGCCTATGTAATCGGCAAAAACATACCTGCAATGAAGCTGGTTGAAACAGGGCACCTTCAGTCAAGCGTGATCGGCAAAATTGTAATGGCAACCATCTTTTTAGTCACTCCAAAAAAAGTGAGTAGCAAATACCGGGTACGTCCGGCAGAACGGGATGATTTAGGAATGATCATTCAACTCCTGGCCGCAGAGCACCGAGAGCGATTCCTGGCCCCCGCTCTTGATAGCAATATTTTCCTTGAGAACCTGCATCGCAGACCCAATTTCAGCATTAATAACTACTTCGTGGCATTAGAGGGTCAACAGATAGTGGGTGTCTGCTCAGCCTGGGATATGACCTCTTTTAAAAGAAACCGGGTGCTGAATTATGGAAGAAAACTGGCCCTGCTAAGGTTTCTGTATAATTCGGCTGCCATGCTTTTCGGAAGTCCCCGGCTGCCCAAACCCGGCGAGGCCTTTCGTGATATTACCATAGCCGAATATGCTGTCAGAAATCGGGACCCCGGGATTATGGAAGCCCTGCTTCGATTTCTTTATCAACATTACCGAAGCAAAGGGTTTCAATCAATAATCTTTGGCAGCAGTGAGGATGACCCTCTCCTAAAGGCAACCGATACATTTATTACAAACAAGGTGATATCAAATGTAATACTGGCTTCCCTTGAAAGTAACCCGCTGCAGCGACACGGCGGCAAGCCCTTGATTTATGCCGATGCCATACAGATTTAGGTCCATGCAGTAGCCGGATGTGTTAATCCCGGATGCTGACCCTGACTCCATCCTCAATACGTTCGTCAGGATGCGTCATTACCCTTTCCCCTTCTTTAATCCCGCCCGTTATTTCCGTTTGCAGGCCGCTCTGGTGGCCCGCCTGTACCTTGCGAAGATTCGCTTTCCCGTTGCTCACCACAAACAAAGCCCACGCATCCCCTACCCTGAAGAGTGCTGAAGAAGGTACCTGAAGCACTTCCCTTCCCTGCCATATGATAAACTCTGCAACCACCCGAAACCCGTCGCCCAGCGTATTCCATTGATCCCTCGGTGATAGCAAGTCGACGATAACCGGGACCCGCTGTTCTTCAACGCCAAGCGCGGAATACCGGGTATAACCGGAGGGTTCCACAACTTTCACTATGCCGTCCAGAATCGTGTCACTTCCCCACCTTTTAATCCTAACCCGCGTCCCTTTTTCAACGGCCACTGCATCCGTAGACAGCAAATCCACTTTAATTTCAATGGACCCCGGATCCCCTATTTCAAGAACCGGCGCACCCATTTGCATTGAACTCTCACTTTTATCATTGATTTTAAGAATACGGCCGCTAACCGGCGATCGAACATCCAGCTGTTCCCGTCCGCCCGGCATTTGAAAAGCCTGCACGGCAGAGTTTGCCCCCTCCACTTCATGTTCGGCAACCTGTACCGCAAATTCAGCTGATCTTTCTCTGGTAAGGGCTCTTTTGGCCGCCATTTCCGCGTTGTCCAGTTCCTGAAGACTGCCAATTTCAGACCGGTGCAGGTTCTCAATACGTTGCAATTCCTTTTCAGCAAGCAATCTTTCTTCGGCAGAGAGCTTGAAATTTTCCCGGGCCTGCTGAAGTCGTGCCCGGGCAGCCTTCAGCTGGGCTTCCGCTACATCTCGCTGACGGGCACTTAACAAGTCGGGTACCGGCTGCATGATGAACAGTTTCTGGTTTGACCGGATGGTGTCTCCCACTTCGTGATTGATTCTCATCCGGTAGCCGGTTACCGGGGCATAGACGGTATACCGGTCCATGACCCGGGTAATCCCTTCTTCTTCTATGGTGACTTCAAGCGGCGCCGAACGGGCCTCATCGACCCGAACCGAAATCGGATCCGGCCAAAATCCCCAGAGGATCAGCACAATTATAGTGATACTGAATAATGAAATGTAGATCTGTTTTTTCGTCAGTTGCATAATTTATTCCCTTGTTTTCAGTACGCCAATTAAATCGAGCCTGTTTATTTTTCTCCTGATAACCAGACCCGATAAGATTGCCGAAATTAGTACTATTAGTGCCGACAGTGCATATGTTGAAGTGCTGATAGCCATAGGCAGGCGATAGAGTTCTGTCTGCAATGACCAGACAATGAAATATGTAAGTGCCCAGCCTAAGATAAAGCCAATCGGTATGGCAGCGGCTACTACCAGCGCAAGCTCTCCCAGCAGGATGTAGGAAATTTCACCTCGTGTAAAGCCTAATATCCGCAGGCTTGCCAGTTCCCGGCTTCGCTCTGAGAGTGAAATGCGGGCGTTGTTATAAACCACACTGAATGCTGTGGCGCCGGCAAAAAGGGAGATGAACAACGCCATGATCAGCCAGGTCTGTGCCGTTGCTTCGTAAAACCGTTCAATGATTTTCTGCTTGGATATAATTTCACCCACCGAAGGGCTCTCTTTTAAAACCCGGGTCAGCGAGTCTTCATATTGCCGGTCTATTTGTAAATAAACTCCATTTATGACCCGCTTTTCCGGCAACAACCGGTTAAGTTTATCGATATTCATATATCCGCTTAATCCAAAATACTGGTTGATAAAACCGGCTACCTGAACCTCTGCCGACCTCCTGCTCCCCTCCAGGAATTCTACCTTAACCGTATCACCCGCTGACAGATCCAGGATCTCGGCAAGTTTCTCGGTTAGTAAAATACCGGCATCCGGTATTGGTACTGCCCTTTGCTCGGTATCCAGCAATTTGCGTAGCTTCATCCCTGTTTCATAGCCCTGAACGGCTGTTAGGTATTTTCGATGACCGTTGATCATGCGCACAGGCACAGAGCGATGCCCCTCCCCATAGTAAACTCCATGCATGCGCTCAATTTCCATGAGTGCATGCTGCGACACATTCTGCTCGAAAGAAACACCCAGGTCGAATGGTTGCGCCTGCCTGAACTCAACCTCCACAAGATATTTAACCGAGTCATTACTCATCCGTCCAAGTATTACCAGTGAAGCGGCGAAAGCTATGCCAATAATTGCAAATGATATTTTCACCCGCTGCCTTCCTATCTGCCGGAGTATCATCTTGGTAGGCTGATCAAGAAGCTTGGATGCACCTGTCTTTTCAAACGAGCTCCTGGAATATCTTTGCGGCGGTTCCGGACGCATTGCTTCTGCAGGCGGTAACTGTACCGCTTCTTTGACTGAGAAAAAGACCCCCGCATAGGCTGCTGCCATACTGATAAGGGAAGCAGTGATAACGACTCCGGGATCCAGCTTGAAATTCAGATAGGGAAACCGGTAATAGTCAGCATAGAGCCCGGAAAGCTGTTCCCCCAGGTAAAACCCTAAAATGATTCCACCGATCAGTCCGATTACGACTATCACGGAAACCATCAGCAGATAGTGAATGCCTACTTCCCTGTTGCTATAGCCGAAAGCCTTAAGTATGGCGACCTGCCCTCGCTGGGTACGTATCAGCCGCCCGATCACCACATTCAGCAAGAAAGCCGCCACTGCTATAAAAATCGTTGGAATGATCGTTGCTATTTGTTCAAGTTGATTAAACTCCTCGGTAATAAAAAAATGCGAGTTTTGATCTTCCCTGCTGATTGCCCCGAGTCCTCCATAGGGTTCGAGGATGGTGTCAAGCTGAAGGATTACGTTTTTGGGATCCGCCTCCCTGGTCAGCGACAGTACAACATTATTAAATGCCCCTCCCATGTCATAGGCGGCCTCAAGGGGAGCCCTTCTCATCCACATTATGCCAAAGCGTTTCACATCCGGAGATACCTCGCCGGGCTGACCCTGGTAGATAAATTCCGGGGATAGGCCGATACCGACAATCGTAAGCTGCTTGATTTTTCCGTTGATCACCGCCTCGATATCCTCTCCGGTATCAAAACCATGTGCCTCTGCAAAACCGTCACCCAGTACAATCTCATCTTCAACATAAGCTCCCGGCATTCTCCCTTCCCGCAGGTACAACCGGTTTAGCAATGGCTCTCTATCATCGGGCATGGATATAATCAGCCCTCTCACTGACTCGTTGAAGCCGGGCACCTCCAGATTTACCCCCGATTGGATGCGTGTTTCTATCCGGTTCACCCCTGAAATCTCCCGGATGCGGCTGGCCAAAGAATTGGGAGCTCTCTTTAATGAGGCAAAAATATTTGAGAAGTAATATTCCTGGTAATATGACTCCTGAGTATTGCGAAGAGAATCGAGCGTGCTGAGAAAAGTTATATACGTAGCCGAGCCACAGGTAATCATCAGGGCTATGACAAACACCAGCCCCCGCATATTAGACACATCGCGAAGTAATTTCCAGTTAATAGCACGCATCTGTTTACCACTCCATTTCTTCCGGATTTATTTTCTGTTCGTTATGTCTGATTCCGGATATCTTCCCGTCATGCAGGTTGATGACCCGGTCGGCCATTCCCCCGATCACTACATTGTGAGTTATCAGAACGGTGGCAGTGCCAAGATTTTCATTAACTTTCTTGAGCGCATTCAGCACCACGATTCCTGTTTTAGAGTCCAGTGCACCGGTGGGCTCATCACATAGCAGCACAGCCGGATTTTTGGCTACGGCCCTGGCGATGGCCACGCGCTGCTGCTCCCCGCCGGAGAGCTGGGCAGGAAAGTGATCCATTCTGTCTTGCAGGTTCACCATTTTCAAGGCTTCTTCCGGCGACATGGGGTTTTCAGCAATCTCGGTAACAATAGCCACATTTTCTCTTGCGGTTAAGCTGGGTATAAGATTGTAGAACTGAAAAACAAAGCCCACATTATACCGGCGATAGTTTGTAAGTTCAGATTCTGAGGCATGGGTAAGCTGAGTATCCTTATAGGAAACCGTTCCGCCTGTTGCCGTATCCAGCCCGCCCAGAATATTTACAAGCGTTGATTTGCCGCTTCCCGACGCCCCCAGCAATACAACCAGTTCCCCGGGATAGATCTCAAGATCAATGCCCCGCAAGGCATGCACCTCTACCTCGCCCATGTGATACACTTTGGTTAGATCCTCTGTGAAAAAGATGGGTTTTTTATCTTCTTGTCTATGTTTACCGGCATATTCCATAAATACATTATAGTGATGGCCTACTATAGGATATGTAGGGTCTGCCCCTCTAGTTGAAAGAAAAATCTATACCTGCTTTGTAGGCAGTTGACTTACATTATTTACCGAAAAAAGCAGGAAGAGACTTTTGGCATTAGCCTAAGAGCTTGCCGGTGTTCATAAACTCAGGGTTTCAGATGGGGAAATACCTTACAAAAAGCTAAGGTTTTCCTTTTATGCTAGCCGGCATTTTTATGCTTTTAATACATCTAAGTAAACAGTTCTTAAAACATACGTGCCGTAGACATGAAGAAACTTTATAACGCACCCAAAGGAATAATTTCTATTGCCGCAATGCTCTTACTCTTTGCCTTTACTGCGGCCAACAAGAGTTATTACCACAGTACCAGTCCGCAAATACAACCTAATGCGGGAGACAGTATAACCGCTGCTTTCTATACGGTTCCCCCTGCAACCGGAAAAGAATTATACATGCAGGCCTGCGCCAACTGCCACGGTGCCGACGGTAAAGGGGTATCCACGAAACAGCTTGGCTTGCAGACACCACCGGCAAATTTTACCGACTGCAACTTTGCCACACGCGAACCGGACGGAGACTGGATTGCAGTAGCACACCAGGGAGGTCCCACCCGCGGCTTTTCAAAAGAAATGCCGGCTTTTGGGGATGCCCTGTCTGAAGAACAACTCCAGAAAATCATGAATCATATTCGCACTTTTTGCAAAGATAACGACTGGCCCCGCGGTGAGCTGAACCTGCCTCGTCCGCTGGTCACGGAAAAAGCCTACCCGGAAGATGAAGCAGTACTGACAACCATATTTGATATTGAGAATGAGGGAGCCGTAACCAATGAAATAGTCTATGAACGCCGCTTCGGTGCCCGCAACCAGCTTGAAATCGTTTTTCCCTTCGGTTACAGCGAACAGCCTGACGGCAACTGGACCGGCGGACATCTGGGCGATATGGCTATTGGCATAAAACGGACTCTCTATCATAATGTGAATAGCGGGAGCATATTCAGCTTTACCGGGGAAGTTATACTGCCTACAGGTGATGAGAATATCGGTTTTGGCAGCGGTACAACCATCCTGGAACCCTTTGCTTCTTACGGCCAAATTTTACCCTGGGGTAGCTTCGTTCATCTGCAAACCGGGTTGGAATATCCCCTTTTACGCGACAAGGCCGGTGATGAAGCATTTTGGCGGGCTGCCGTTGGCAAGATCTTCAACCCTAATCCCTGGGGCCGTACCTGGTCTCCGATGATAGAAATACTTGGTTCACGGGAACTCGAATCGGGTGCTGTCAACCACTGGGATATTGCTCCACAAATGCAGGTAACACTAAATACTCGTCAGCACATAATGCTAAATGTTGGATTACGCATACCCGCTGATGACCCCGGCAGGGACACCCAGTTTATGGTCTATATACTTTGGGACTGGTTTGACGGAGGCTTCCTGGAAGGCTGGTAATATGTAGAATTTGGTAATGCGACAATAATTACTTGAAATAAATCAAAGCGAAGAGATGAAAAAGAATTTAATAATAATCACGACATTTCCGGTACTGGTACTATTGGTTGGAATCAGCTTTAATTTCGGTACGGATGATTCAGTTTCAGTAAAACAGGTTCACGGAATGAATCTGGATGTGGCTCAGCAGATGCTGTTTCAGTCGGCAGACAATTGCATGAACTGTCACAATAACCTGGTTACCCCTTCCGGAGAGGATGTTTCTATTGGCATTGACTGGCGGGCCTCCATGATGGCGAATTCCGCCCGCGACCCCTACTGGCATGCCGCCGTACGACGCGAGGTGACTGATCACCCTGAGTCGCAGGCCGCTATAGAAAATGAATGCTCCACCTGCCATATGCCAATGGCTCATTACCAGGCAAACGCCAACGGTCAAATGGCAGAAGTATTTGCAAACCTGCCGGCCGATCAGGCCATGACACCCCAAAACAGGCTGGCTATCGACGGGGTTTCCTGCACCACCTGTCACCAGATCACTGATGAAAATTTCGGAAAAAGAGAAAGCTTTGTCGGGGGCTTTGTCATAGACACTCTTCAGCCCATGGGGAATCGCAAAATCTACGGTCCTTACCCGGTAGATGCCGGACGTTCCACGATTATGCACTCTTCCTCAGGTTTCCGGCAAACCGAGTCCAAGCACATACAGCAGTCAGAGTTATGCGCAACCTGTCATACCCTGTATACTCATACACTGGGGCCGGAAGGAGAAGTGATCGGAGAACTTCCCGAGCAGGTTCCTTACCTGGAATGGAGGCACAGCAGCTTTGTTGATGAGCAGAGCTGTCAATCATGCCACATGCCCACAGTTAAAGACAGCATGCCGATTGCCTCAGTATGGGGCCAGCCTCGCGCTGAATTTTCCAGGCATTCGTTCAGGGGCGGGAATTTCTTTATGATGAGTATGCTTAACCGCTATCGTGATGAGCTTGGCGTGCAGGCATTGCCCCAGGAAATGGACGCAGCAATAAACCGCACCATCGAACATCTGCAGACAAAGTCTTCAAAGGTATATATAGATAAAGCAGAAGTGATAAATAATGAGCTTGTGGCCGATTTGGTTATTGAGAACCTGGCCGGACACAAACTTCCTACCGCCTATCCCTCCCGGAGAGCCTGGGTTCACTTCACCGTTCAAGACGAGGAAGGTAAAATCGTATTTGAATCAGGTGCCGTGAATCCCGACGGATCCATCACGGGTAATGACAACGATGATAAAGCGGATACCTATGAGCCGCATTATGCCGAAATTACGAATGAAGGCCAGGTACAAATCTATGAAGCCATCCTCGCAGACCGGAATGACAATGTCACCACGGGACTGCTGACCGGAATTCGTTTCATAAAAGATAATCGCATCCTGCCCCGCGGTTTTGACAAGACAACGGCCGACAATGACATTGCCGTGCAGGGATCTGCCTATGAAGATGAGGATTTCCTGGGCGGAAGTGATAAAATCACCTTCCGTATTTCACTGCAGGAAGCCAAGGGTCCGATTACGGTTAAAGCCGAGCTGATGTTCCAGCCCATTGCATACCGGTGGGCACAAAATCTTGATCCCTATGATACGCCGGAAACCAACAAATTTGTAGAATACTATAACGCTATGTCGAACAGTTCATCTGTAGTTCTTGCCAATACTACCCTCCATATTGAATAAGTATGGCAACAGCAGAATCAATACAAAGACCGGATTCATTAATCACCGGGGAATGAATGTGATTTTAAACACCAAGCCGTATATCGAAGAGACACTGCCTTTGCCGGGGTTATGGAGACAAAGGGGATATTCATGGCCTTGGCAGATTCCAATTGGCCTATTGCAAACCCGGGCACTGTGGGATTTTATATTACATCAGATCAATAGTTTACCCTTAAGATATTGAAATATTATTACCTTACTTATAGTCATAGACAAGAATAATTATAAACGCGCAAAAACGTAAACGTTGATGGATGCTTTAGCACGTGAATACACCGCAAAACAGGAGAAGTTTAAAGGGGAAATGGTCCCCCATCTGGATGCACTGTATAACTTTGCCCTGCAGCTGACTTCAGATCCCAATGATGCAAAAGACCTTGTACAGGATACTATCGTCAAGGCTTACCGGTTTTTTGATTCGTACGAAATGGGGACCAACGCAAAATCCTGGCTGTTCCGAATTTTAAACAACTCTTATATCAACGACTATCGCAGGAAGTCAAACCTTCCCGGTTTTGTAGATTATGATGAAGTGTCTTCATTTTTTGAAATCATAAGAGACGAGCGAACAGATTCCACGGACCTGGAAGATATGATTTATCGCAATCTGTTGAATGATGACATAAGTCAAGCCTTGAATAACCTGAAAGAGAAGTACCGCTCTGTAGTTATACTTTGTGACCTCGAAAGCTTTACCTACGAAGAGATTTCCAACATGCTTGACCTGCCTATCGGTACCGTACGCTCCCGGCTGCACCGCGGTCGTTTGCTGTTAAAGGAACAGCTTCTGAACTATGCCCTCAACAAGGGATACGAAATCCCGGCTTGAATCCATTACCATTAAGAACCCAGGCAATAAACGTTCGCAATACAGCAGGCTAAAATAAGAATAAGAGTCCGGGCAAGGAAGAAAGCGCTATAAGCAGGCAAATAAACAACAGTTTTTTGGCCTTTTTGTAGCCGATGAAGTATGTGAAAATGCCTGCTTTCACAAGCGTATTGGTTATGGCAGCAAGAATCAATCCGTAGGCAGCGATTTTGTGTACCAGGTTCTCCTTAGACATATCCAGCAGGGTCAATGTAATGGAATCAATATCTACCATCCCCGATAGTATGGACAATCCATATATACCCAAGTCCCCAAACCATTTACCGCTCAGTTCCGACAGGAACATCACTGCCGCCAGCAGAAGGCCAAATTGAAAGGCGGTGCTCAGCTGCAAGGGATTTTTCAGGGTAAATTTGCTCGATGATTTTTTTGTTTCACCTTTCATTTGAATCCACACTGCTGCAGCCAGGGCTGTAAGCGCCATGGCGGCCACCGAGGGAGCAATAAGAGGCAAAAGCGAATAGTTGAACAGAACGGCCAGTAAAAGCACTCTGCCCAGGGCCGTAAACGTGGCAATGAGAATGCCGGTAGTCAAAATTTCGGTGGATTTAACTTTCTCACTGTACCGGCCCAGCGTGACCGTTACCGCCAGGGATGAAACCAGAGAACCGGTAAACGAGGTGAATAACAGTCCCTTTTCCTTCCCCAGGTATTTCATCGAAAAATACCCGGCATAAGAGATGCCTGCTATCAGTACAACCATTCCCCACAGCTCAAAGGGATTCCATACCTCCCACGGGCCAAACCCGCGATTGGGCAAAAGGGGCAGCAGGATGGCAGAAATGATTAGAAACACAATTCCCGAATAGAGCTCCTTAGGTTCAATGGTTTTAACCCACTTATGCAGCTCAGGTTTGATGCTAAGCAGAAGCACCATCAGTATGGTAATGCTTACCGGCAGTATGATATAGCCTTTTATAACGGCTATGCTCACGGTAAAGGTAAGGAAAGCGGCCATTTCAGTGGTAAGGCCCAGCTTGCCGGTTATGCGGGCATGCTGATAATAACCGACCATAATGATGAGGATGAAGCCTACAAGAGCAACACCGAGCAATACATCTCCTACATGCTTGTGTAACAGGCCCCACAAACCACCGGATATGGCGATGAGCGTAAAGGTTCTGATGCCGGCCGTACGTTCTCCTTCTTTTTTCTTTTTAAAACTCCAGCCACGCTCAATGCCAACCAGAAAACCCAAGAGCAGGATCAGTCCGAATTTAATTAACAGCTGCATATCAGTTAGGTCATCGAACATGATAGTCACATAGCTTAACTAGGGATAATTACCACCCTGCCAGGGTGGTGTTGGCCTGTTCTGCTCTCCCACTCTTTAATTTATATTACAGTACGGTCGGCAATGAACTCAGAAAGCGGCAGCCCCCAACCCGGTATTTTGCCACCCAGGGTATAATACATGCTTTTGAAGCCCATTTTAAGCAGGTGCGGGGTATGTCCCATTTTGAGGATACTGGTATCTCCTCCCCACCATTCATCGCTATGCATATAAAAGCCCTTGTTTGAGCCCATGTCACCCATACAAACCAGTTTAAATTGCAGCGGTTCTATAGGTTTATCAGGATTATAGTCTCCTACTTCTTTGCCAAGCACTTTAGCCAGTACTTCCGCCTCCAGGTGTCCAAGCGAGCCCAGTTTCGGCACCGTGATTGAAGCCGCATCCCCTACGGCAAAAACTTCCGGATAATCCGGATTTCGCATGAACAGATCGGTTATGATAAAGCCCTGATCATCTGATATCGGCAGACCTTTAAGAAAATCATGCCCTTTCCAATTGGGGAAAATAATTTTAAGCTCCGCTTCCATGCTGCTGCCGTCTTTGAACTCAATGCCATCTTCGTACAGTCTTTTAATTCCTCGGGTGTTCGCTTTATACCCGTATCCCATCTCCTCTACCATGGGGAGTAACTCATCGAGAATTTTCTCCCCGGCATCCTCGGCTATCACTTCCGCCGGAGTGAACATCGTTATATTTTCCGCTCCCCCCAGCCCTCTCTTCTTAAGCCATTCGGCCATTGAGAATGAAATCTCAACCGGTGGTCCTTCACAGGCTGCTTCGGCTACCGGAATGTCGGGAAGTTTTTCACTTTTCCCCTGGATAAAAAGATCAGAACCGACAGCGATTGGCCCTCCTTTATACCCGCCGTCATGCAAGTGCCTTCGCACCTTGTCTCCGTAATAGGTGTCGGTAAATGTATGTCCGTATTTGCCAAAACCCTCAATTTCATCAAAAGCCAGCTTGTTGCCAACGGCGATAACCAGGTAATCATACTCAATCTCTTCGATCGCAGAGCCTGGTCGCTCAACCGGCTTATAATCTACCGTCTTTCGCTCAACATCTATATGCTGCACCTCAGCCTGAATGAAATCTATGTCATCCCGGTCAAGAAACTTGATAAACGGCATATGCAGGGAATTTTCGGGATTGTTATTATTCCAGACCTCTATAGGTATATTCGGAATAAAGGTGAGATAGGGCTTCCGGTCCATACAGGTCATTCGAACATTATCACCGGCAAACTCCCGGATATAGCGCGCCGTGGTAAGTCCGGCGAAGTTGGTTCCAAGTATCAGGATATGTGGTTGTGCAGACATGGCAATAAAATTTTGGATTTACATTACAGTGCCAAAAGCTTCTTTACTGTATTACAGCTAAGTTATTTTAGGTATTTATAAAAAAATAGATGTAGTGGCATCCCCTGTATGGGAGGGCAAAATCGATAGGAGATTTGTAAGAGAAATGCCTACAGACCTACCGGACCAATTAACTCTAATAATAGAACCGTCCCGGTTACGCTTTTTGCCGGTAGCGGTTGACCAACCTGTCCCGCTCTTGTTTTAGGGATTTGCTGAGGCCTACTTTGTACAGGTGCGGGTTTTCAAATCTTTTATACTCCTCAGACAGGCAATTCAGCCGTTGTCGGCTATATTCTGCTATTTCATTGATTGACTTTGGTTCTGATATCCTTTCCCCGTTATCCACTACTTTGTGCAGCAGCGGTTCCTTTTTATACCGGCCAATAGAGAGGCTCATATGAGATTTTGAGGGATGGAGCATAACATCAAGTTCACCCTCTTTCTCTTCGGCAAGGCTTACAACATCGGCACCATAAAAAAATCCGTTCTCCTCTACTATTCTATAAACCTGTTTTTTGCCCGGCAGGTTAATTTTTTCTGGAGTCTCGGATAGCTTAAGGCGCGGTTCACCCCCGGCATAACTCAACTTATACACACCGTCAAGAGCGGCATCGGGACGCCCGGTTACCAGGCTGGTACCCACACCGAATAAATCGATTGGAGCCTGTTGCACTATCAGGCTTTTAATGACCTCTTCATCAAGCTGGTTCGAAGCAGCTATTTTAACGTATTCAAGGGAGGCATCATCAAGCATTTTGCGGGATTTTTTAGCCAGCCATGCCAGGTCACCACTATCCAGGCGAATACCTTTTAGGCGGCCTCCTTCTTCTTCCATCTCCTTTGCCACTTTGATGGCATTAGGCACGCCGCTTTTCAGTGTATCGTAAGTATCGACCAGTAAAATGCAATCATTCTCTCTTATTTCTGCAAAATCACGAAAGGACGAAATTTCGTCATCATAACTTTGTACAAAAGAATGAGCCATTGTTCCGGAGACGGGAATATTGTAATCACGCCCTGAACGGACGTTGCTGGTGGCATCAAACCCGCCGATTGCCGCTGCCCTGCTTGCATAATAGCCACCGGGTCCCGGCGCTCTTCGAAGTCCGAAATCAACCAGCTTGCGATCTCCCGCTGCAAGGCGCATGCGGCTTGCTTTAGTAGCAATTAGCGTCTGATAATTCAAAATATTCAGCACTATGGTTTCCAGAATCTGCGCCTCGATAATTGGGGCCTCGATGCTCATTATCGGGCGATTGGGAAAGATGAGATCACCTTCACGGCAGGCATAGACCGTACCGCTGAAACGGAAGTCTTTCAAATACTCGAGGTATTCCGGGTCCATTCCTTCGTCCCGCAAAAAATCTATATCCTCATTATTAAATCGAAACTTCTGCAGTGCCTGCAAAAAATCTTCCAGACCGGTAAAGATGGCATAGCCCCCCTTAAAAGGAAGTTTTCGGAAAAAATAATCAAATATGGCGGTATCATTCTTCTGACCTTTATGGAAATATACCTGCCCCATTGTCAGTTCGTACTGATCGGTATACGTTGCTGAATAATCAATCATTTATCCGGATCCTATAATTATGGGGTTACTTCCGTTTAGTAGTAATTCTGCTCCATCTGCTTTATTTGTTTAAAGAGTTGCTCATCCACATGCAGATCATATTTTTCAACGAGGTGCTTCCGTGCTTTGTCGTTACTTTCTTCCAGCATATCATCCTTATATAAAAACTCCAGCACATCTTCTGTTACCGCCCACTGGTAGATCAGCCATTTCCATTTCTTTAATTTTTCGCAGGTAAAATCGGTTTCATATATAGTGTGACTCTTTTCATGTAAAACTGCTGTTTTCAACAGTTCAGGCTCTAATGATTCAATATGCTCCACCGCGGCTTTCAGTGTTTCCCCGGAGTCATTGACATCATCAATCAGTAACACGCTGCTACCTTTAATATCAACCCGAACAGGATCAATAATTTCAGCCTCTTCCAGCTCTTTTGCGCCTTTCTGATAATGTCTTACCTGGATGGAAGTGAGGCGCTGGATATTTAAAAAGTCACAAATCAAACGGGCAGGCAACACACCCCCTCTTGCAATGGCAATTACAAAATCAAAATTTATTGAACTTTGCATGATGCGCTGTGCAAGCTCATGGCTTTTCCGGTATACCTCTTGAAGAGTAACTATTCTTGCCGTGAAGTCTTTTCTCATGTTGCCTGTGTTTTTTGATGAGTAACATCGGCAATAAATTGAAACCCGGCTGTAGGGAAAAGTCCTATACTGTTGTAATCAGTATGCCAAATCATGCAGCTTCACTCCGGCAAACTATAGGGAATCTATTACAAATATATTGGATGAGTCTTTGTAACATGACAAAAAGTGAAGAATCCTTTATCGATATGAAATCTCAAACACACCCGGACAGTGAAATCTCCCGGCACATCTGGAGAGCCAAATACAGGTATCAGCAGAACGGTGAAATTATTGATAAGACTATTGAAGATACCTGGAGGCGGGTGGCCAAAGCGGTGGCCGCGGCAGAGTGCCGTAACACAGCAAAATGGGAGGACAAGTTTTATGAAGCGCTCAGCGAATTCAGGTTCCTGCCCGGTGGACGTATCATAGCCGGCGCCGGGACAGGTAGAAATGTAACGCTATTCAACTGTTTTGTAATGGGCACTATCGAAGATTCTATCTCCTCTATATTTGACAATATTAAGGAAGGTGCCCTGACCATGCAGTGGGGTGGCGGAATAGGATATGACTTTTCAACATTACGCCCGAAAGGCAGTCTGGCAAGAAGCACCAATAATATCTCCTCAGGGCCTGTGTCATTTATGAAAATCTGGGATGCCATGTGCGACACCATGTTATCTACAGGAGCACGTCGCGGAGCTATGATGGGTACCCTCCGTTGCGATCATCCAGATATTGTCTCTTTTATCCAAGCCAAAAAAGAGTCCGGAATCCTCACCAACTTTAACCTCTCGGTACTGGTAAGCGATGCCTTGATGAAGGCCGTTTCTAATAACGAAGAGTGGCTCCTGGTTTTTCCCGAAAAGGAAATAAGCGGTCATGTTGACCAAGCCCCTGAAGAGGAACTAGTTTACAGGAAATGGCCCGGCAGTGAGGAAGAGATACCCTGCAGAGTTTTCAGCAGAATACAAGCTGTGGATCTATGGGAACGCATAATGAAGGCCAATTATAATTATGCCGAACCGGGCGTGCTTTTCATCGACCGTATCAATGAAATGAATAATCTGAATTACAAAGAGCGTATTTACTGTACCAATCCCTGCGGTGAAGTACCGCTGCCTCCCTATGGTTCCTGTAATCTGGGCTCCGTAAATTTAAGTCGTTTTATCAATCAGCCGTTTACCGAACAGGCCACAATAGACATCGAAGGTATTCGCACCACGGCAAACCTTGCAGTTAGAATGCTCGACAATGTAATCAGCATCTCCCGTTTCCCGCTCGACAGTCAGAAAAAACGCATCTATCGCTCCCGAAGAATTGGTATTGGAATAACCGGGCTGGCAGATGCTCTTATTATGATGAACAAAGATTACGGATCTAAGAACGGAAGGAGTTTTGCAGAAAATATTATGAGGGAAATCTGTTATGAAGCCTACAAAACATCCGTAGAACTCGCTAAAGACCGGGGAGCTTTCCCTGACTTTAAAGCCGAGCCTTACCTGTCCGCCCCCTTTATACAAAGCCTGCCGGTTTCCATAAGACAGGGAATAAAGAAATTCGGTATCCGGAACAGTCATCTGCTATCTATTGCTCCTACCGGCAGCATCAGCTTGCTGGCCGGCAATGTTTCGAGCGGGTTGGAACCGGTTTTTGATTATGAATACTCCCGAAACGTGTTAAACAGTAACGGATCGGTATCACATTTCAGAGTCACGGATTTCGCTTACCGGATGTGGGTTGAAGAGTTTGGCAACCGGGAGAACCTGCCGGAATCGTTTACCCGGGCCAGGGACCTTAGCCCGGAGCAGCACCTTCAAATGCAAGCCTCCCTCCAGCAATTTGTTGACAATTCCATTTCTAAAACCATCAACGTACCGGAGAACTTTTCCTTCTCCTCTTTTAAGGACATCTATTCAGATGCTTACAACCTTGGGCTTAAAGGATGTACCACATTTAGACCCGTAAAAAACAGGAGTTCTGTACTTTCAAGTGATTAAAATAAAAAGTTATGTTAGTATAACCTGTGCATGTTACGGCAATTCACACCGTGATGAAATTAAACACAACCCGGAAATAGACTGAGATGACAAATATTGAATACGAAGTGCTGGTACAGATACTTGCTTCACTTGCGGTAGGCCTGCTGATCGGTATAGAACGGGGCTGGAGCGGCCGCAAGGAGGATGAAGGAGATCGCGTGGCCGGTCTGCGTACATTCAGCCTTATTGGCCTGCTGGGCGGCGTTTGGGCACAGCTTTCCGCCATTATAGAAATCTGGATCCTCGTAGTGGCTTTTGCAGCCGTGGTGGCCATGATCATTTCATCTCACGTAATCGGTACCCGTGAAACGGAAGACATAGGGGTAACCACAGAATTTGCCATGATGCTGGCCTTCTCACTGGGAGCATGGGCAGCCTTCGGATATTATATTTATGCCTTCTCTGCCACAGCAATAGTTGTGACCCTGCTCGGCATCAAGCCGATACTGCATAAGTGGGTCAGCAATCTTCAAACCGAAGAAATCTATTCCGGAATCAAGCTCCTGCTTATCTCCCTGGTATTGCTGCCGCTTTTGCCCAACCAGGGCTATGGACCCTGGCAGTCTTTGAATCCCTACTGGATCTGGTGGATGGTGGTACTGATCAGCGGCATCTCATTTGTTGGCTACTTCGCTATCAAATATGCCGGTAACAAAATCGGTACCCTCCTCACCGCTTTTACGGGCGGACTGGCCTCCTCCACCGCCGTAACGCTGAGCATGGCCCAGTTTGCCAAACAACAAAAGCATAAAACACTCTTTATGGGCGGAGTGGTAATTGCCTCTTCTATTATGTTTATCCGGGTGCTGATAGAGGTCGCAATTGTAAATATCAGCCTGATGCATCAGCTATGGCTGCCGATCCTGGTGATGTTTGCCGGATTATTGATAGGCGGCATCTGGCTCTGGTTTAGTGACGGAGATTCGGAGTCGGAGCCTGAAATTGAACTTAAAAATCCTTTCAATTTACCTACGGCACTTAAATTCGGAGCCTTGCTGGGAGCTGTAATGCTGCTTGCCGCCGCTGCCAAAGAGTGGTTAGGCGACCAGGGGATTTACCTGCTGTCTCTGGTTTCTGGTTTGGCGGATGTAGATGCCATCACGCTATCGCTCGCCCGCCTTGTTTTAGACGATTTAAATGCCAGTGTTGCCAGCATGGGTATCATCATCGCATCTGCTACAAATACCCTGGTGAAAGGTTTCCTGTTTGCTTTTTTTGTGGGCATCAAACAGAGCCTCAGGTTGATGGGGGTGCTGCTGGCAGCCGTCATCCCCGGGCTTATCATTGCCGTGTATATGATTTGAGGATTCAGGATGCAGGATGCAGGTTGCAAGATGCAGGATGCAGGATTCAGGATGCAGGATACAGGATGCAGGATACAGGGTACAGGGTGCAGGGTGCAGGTTCAATAAAATCCGGGTATGATCTTTAAGTGCGGGGTTATTGAAGGTGCCGTTTTGACTGACTTTAGAGCCGTTTTAATTAACAGGAAACTATTTTTACACCGAACTCAGGTCCATTGCAGAAATACATCAACCGATAAATTGCTTCCTCCACCGGTTGATAACTTTATCAATTTCTCCACCGATTATTACCAGTAACCCGACACTTACAATGATCATCCACTGATTAATATCAAGCGGCATGGTACGAAATATGGTCTGCATAAAACCAACGTGAAGCACCGCCAGGTGGGCAAGTATAGCCGCTGACAGGCTGAGAAACAGAAATTTATTTGAAAAGAAATTGATGCGGAAGATACTCCGGTCCAGCGAACGGCAGTTTAGAACATGGAAAAACTGGAAGACCACCATCTGGGTCATTGCCGCCGTGCGCGCCATATCCAGGCTGGCAGTTTGCTCATAGACCCACCAGAATACCCCCAGAGTCCCTGCAGCCAGTACCAGTCCAACGCCCCCGAGCCGCTCTGTAAGGCGCCCGGTAATAATGCCCTCTTTAGGGTCACGCGGCTTGCGTTTCAGAATACCGGGTTCACCGGGCTCAAATGCCAGAGCCACATCCTGCAAGCCATTGGTGACGAGGTTTATCCATAAAATCTGGACGGCGATAAAGGGCAGCGGCCAGTTCATCAGAACCGCAACTAATATTACGATAAGCTCGCCAACCGCTGTGGAAAGCAGGAAAAAGGTAACC
>DATFJD010000400.1:0-4106 GCA_035269475.1 Halalkalibaculum sp. | reverse complement strand
TGGCTTTCGATCTACACGGTTGCGAACCCTCTATAATTCTGTAATCAGCGTACCAAACTCCAACCTGGCTGTTACGGAAATTGATAATCTCGGCCTTCGTGAATACCGGCGACTGAAAATGATGCTCAATCTCACCTACAGCACTACTCCTGAACAGATGGAAGCTTTTGTTGAGGGAATCAAGGCTATTATTACAGCCAATGAGCATATCAGGCAGGATATGTATGAAGTGCATTTTAATGAGTACGGGGCTCATTCACTGGATGTGCTTGTATACATCTTTTTTAACGTGCCCGGTTGGAGTGAAGAACTTCAACAGCGTCACAATTTCCTGCTGGAAGTCTACCGGCTGGCGGATGAAGTCGGGGTTGAGTTCGCCTTTCCAACCCAGACGCTACATATCGATAGCGTGTTTAGCGAATCGCCGCGTAAAGTAGGTAAAGACCGTTCGGAGGATGAGCTGGCCGGTACCGTCTATGCTTTTGGCCCTGAGGGTGAACTCTCTAAACCGGGGGGTATCACATTGCAAAAAGAGGGGAAGGAGATCAATTTTAGCAGTTCGAAGGAGTAGTAGCCGGATGCAAAAACAGGAGATTAAGTTTTGGGCCGGCCTTATTGCATAACTTCTTTGATTATTGCAGAACAGGTGGTTTGGGCCTGGAGGTAGATGTTGCTTGAAACTTAGATACCCTTGACAGAACTGTACCCAACCTAAACCAGAGAGAGTTTAGAAGATTGTGGAATAAATTATATAAAAAAAGCCGGTGACTGGTGGGCCACCGGCTTGTAAAATACTTTATATCTTGGTTATCCTTCCTTGGCTTCCTTCTCTTCCTCGTCGCCGAAGGCTTCAAAAACCATCTTGAGATCAGAAGCAACTTCCTGTTTTGTGCGTCCCTCAATTCTATGACGCGGTATCATAGCCTTGATTTCACCGTCCTGAAAATAGGCAAACGCCGGTGAAGATGGTGGATACTCGCTAAAATATTCACGGGCTCTTGCGGTAGCTTCTTTATCCTGACCCGCAAATACCGTCACCATGTGGTCGGGCTTCTCTTCGCATTCATCTAAAGCTATTTTCACGCCGGGACGGGCGTTGCCGGCGGCACAGCCGCATACTGAGTTGATAACCATCAGCATGGTGCCCTTGTCATATTCTTTCATGGCACGGTCAACATCTTCCGGTGTTTTCAGCTCTTCTACACCGAGATTAGTTAATTCTTCACGCATCCAGGCTGTATCAGGTCCTACTCCGAATCCAAATTGCATAGTATTGTGGGTTCTTTGTTCTATATTAAATTACACTAAATATAAAGCATATTTATGAAGCTTTGAAGTATAAAAAAGAGATGCCCTCACCGGGCACCTCTGTAGTAAAAGCTAAATGTAACTAACGCTTATTTCGCGTCATTATAATATTCATTCACCTTATCCCAGTTGACAAGGTTCCAGAAATTGTTGACGTATTCACCGCGCTTGTTCTGATAGTGCAGGTAGTAAGCATGCTCCCATACATCAACACCCAGTATTGGTGTAAGTCCGTTCATCAGCGGACTGTTCTGGTTAGGCGTGGAAAGCACTTCCAGGGACCCGTCTTTCTTGACGCACAACCAGCCCCACCCTGAGCCAAACTGTCCGGTTGCAGCGTTATTGAACTGCTCCTTGAAGGAAGCAAAACTATCAAATTCATCGTTGATAGCATCGGCGATGTCGCCGGTCGGTTCTCCGCCGCCTTTAGGTGAGAGAATGGTCCAGAAAAGCTTGTGGTTGGCGTAACCGCCACCATTATTGATTACAGCCTGCTTCTTATCTTCTGGAACCTCGTTGATTCGCTGAAGTACCTCTTCTATCGCAAGGTCAGCAAACTCATGACCTTCCAGTGCGGCATTGACTTTATCCGTATATCCCTGGTGATGCTTGGTATGATGAATTTTCATCGTTCTTTCATCAATATGCGGTTCCAATGCATCGTAGTCGTAAGGTAAACTTGGTAATTTGTAAGCCATAATAATTTTTAAATTTTCGTTTTAAGATTTACTTAATAATATCTGCAAGCTGAACTTGTGCGCTAAAATATATTTGCCACTGTCAATAAAAAAATCAAATGTGAAGATACATTCGTTCCATCACCAAGGGTAACATTTGTTAACATCCTGTTAAATCATTAATTAAGAATTCATTGATAATTTATCCTATTTTAAAGCACCTTAAATTATACTGTTAAATCCAGTTTTACTTATCACATCATTATGTCTCGAGATTACGATGTAATTATAATCGGCAGCGGCCCGGCCGGCTTCTCCTGCGCCATGCAAAGCTCAAAATTCGATAAAAATGCACTGGTCATTGAGTCACATGAAAAATACCTGGGAGGCACTTGGATCAACACGGGAACCGTGCCAAGCAAAGCACTTCGTGAAGCGGCCAAAACCATCTTAGATTTCAACACGCAGTTCAATAAGGAAGATACGCAGAAGCCTTATGATCGCTTTAAAATGGAAGATCTCCTTCAGTACAAGGATGAAATTCTGGAAAAAGAGAATCTACGGGCCAAGAATGATCTCATCAAAAATGAAGTGGATGTCGTTAGGGGCTTCGGCAAAATTATTGACGGCCATACTGTTGAGGTGGAAACCCATATAGGTACCACCCAAACTTACACTGCTAATTATATTCTTGTCTGTACCGGCAGCAGTCCGGTAAACCCTGAAAACTTTGAGATTGATGATGACAAAATTCTGGATTACAAATCCATACTCAACCTGACCCACATCCCCCGGAGGCTTGTTATTATCGGTACCGGCGTAAATGCAGTGGAATACGCCACCACCTTTGCCGCCCTGGGCACACGAATAACCATTATCGGAGGAAGGGAGGATTACCTAACCTTTCTGGATCATGAAATCAAAGAGCACCTCGACAAAATTCTCTCCAACAAGAATATTCAAATTCACACCGGCGTTACGGTCGAGGATGTAGATTTCAATCCCCTGAATACCACAACCGAAGTACGATTTCGCAATAAGAAAGGTGACAAGCGCCTGCAGGTCATCGAGACCGAACATGTGCTCTATCTGGAAGGCCGCAAACCCAATACCGATAAGATCGGGCTGGAGGATGTTGGCATCAAAACTGACGAACGCGGCTTTATCAATGTTAATGACGGCTACCAGACTGATCTTGACACTGTTTACGCCGCCGGAGACGTAGTCGGTTTCCCCCGGCTGGCTTCGGCATCCTTTTCCCAGGGAAGGCTGGCAGCATGCAATATGTTTGGCATACCCGCACTCGAAACGCCCGATCAGATACCCTACGGTATCTATACCATCCCTGAAATCTCCAATATTGGGATCAACGAAGAAGATGCCCGTGAAAAAGGACTCGACGTTACGGTAGGCAGAGCCTACTTCAAGAACAATGCAAAAGCTGACATGACGAACCAGGAAGAAGGGCTCTTAAAACTGGTATTCGATACAGAGACCCTAAAACTGCTCGGAGTGCACATAATCGGCGAGCAGGCCAGCAACCTGATTCACCTGGGCCAGGCCGTTATTTCATTCGGCGGGGATGTACGTTACTTCATTCAACATGTTATGAATTACCCGACTTTGAGTGAAGCCTATAAAATAGCGGCATTCAACGGCGTCAACCGGGTTTATAAGGCCGGAGTGAAGTACAAGAATATACTTGAAAATAACAATGCCGGTTAAGGCTCCTTTCAGGCAACCGATACCCGGCTATAGATTGGCAGGTTATGTTAACCGGCTAATTTCCTATACGTAGTGAATGGCCATCGTCAGCCCTTCCGAATCCTCGGGAGGATTTTCGGGCAGGGTTTTTAAATCCTTATCCAGAGAGCGCTTTGCAAATAAAGCGAGTACCATGGCATCAACGATATCGTCTTCATCTACCTGGTTCCTTCGATAATCTTCCTTGATATCGCGGAAAAAATCGTCAGCAAATTTGCTCTGATTTTTCAGAAGCCCAAGGCGATGGCGAAGGCCTTTCTTGGTGGCTTTTTTCTGCAATATGGAACTTCCACCGTTAAGGATCTGGAACAGAAGCTCGGGATGGCTTTCAAAAACCTTCTCCTCGAATTCTCCATT
>DATFJD010000399.1:0-5174 GCA_035269475.1 Halalkalibaculum sp. | reverse complement strand
GAAAACGGCCTACGATGCCGGGGTTAATTTCTTTGACAATGCAGAAGTCTATGCCGGTGGACAGTCGGAAACTATGATGGGCAATGTCATACAAAAAGCGGGTTGGAAAAGGTCTGATCTTGTTCTTTCAACGAAAATATTCTGGGGAGGAGAAGGTCCAAACGACCAGGGTTTATCCTTTAAGCACATCAAAGAGGGGACAGAAGCAGCCCTGCGACGCCTGCAAACTGATTACGTAGATCTCATTTTCTGCCACCGGCCTGACAAGCATACTCCCATAGAAGAAACGGTCTGGGCCATGAACCAGGTGATTAAAGAAGGTAAGGCACTTTACTGGGGCACCAGTGAGTGGAGTGCCGAACAGATCCGCCAGGCCTATGATGTTGCGCGACGCGAGCATTTGCGTCCCCCGCTCATGGATCAGCCCCAGTACAATATGTTTCATCGCGATAAGGTGGAACGGGAGTTTACACGCTTATATGAAGAAATAGGCTTGGGTACTACCATTTGGAGCCCTTTGGCCAGCGGGCTGCTGACCGGCAAATACAACGACGGAGTACCTGAAGACAGTAGGCTTGCTATGGATGATTACGATTGGCTTCGGGAACAGTTGCTGGAAACGGAGAGCGGGCGACTAAAACTCGAAAAGGTAAAAAAGCTGGCACCTATTGCGAAAAACCTTGGCGTCACCTTACCCCAGATGGCCCTTGCCTGGTGCCTGAAAAACAAGAACGTCAGTACGGTGATAACAGGTGCATCCAAGCCTGGGCAGGTTGAGGAAAATATGAAAGCTATTGACGCAGTAGAACGGCTTGACTCCGATATAATGTCACGCATCGAAGAAGTGCTCGATAATAAGCCGGAGCCGGAAGAAGACTTCAGAAATTAAGGGGGAGCAGGTTACAGGTTTCAGGATGCAGGTCACAGGAGAGATGTTTTTTTCTGTGAAGAGTGATCTGTTGGCAATTAAAAATTAAGAATTAAAAATTGAGAGTTGAGATTTGCCTCGTCAATCGCTCTGCGTCCATTGCTTAGGTTTTGCTTCAGAGCAAGGCAGATAACAAATAAAAATAACAAAAATTGAATTTGACTCCGTCACAAAAAAACAAACAGCTTGTTCCTGCATCCTGCATCCTGCATCCTGCATCCTGCATTGGTAATGAAATGATGTCTTAAGTTATATATTTTATATAGTCTCAATTTATTGGTTAGCTCAATAATATAAACCGGAGGTTATATGGCAATAAGCAAATTAACCGACTACCTCGACGAAAATGGCAAGAAATATGTCATCGTAAAACACTCAGAGGCTTTTACGGCGCAGGAAGTAGCGGCCTCGGCACATATACCCGGCAAGGATATGGTAAAATCCGTGATGGTGAAGGCCGACGGCGACATTAAGATGGTCGTGCTGCCATCGACTCATGACGTGGATTTCAATTCCATCAGGGAAGCCTTGTCGGCCGATGAAGTGGAACTGGCATCGGAAGAGGAATTTGAGAACCTTTTTCCCGATTCCGAGCTGGGAGCCATGCCGCCATTCGGTAATTTTTACGATATAGATACGCTGGTGGCTGAGTCTCTTACGGGCGACGATATCATTGCTTTTAATGCCGGCAATCACAAGGAGGTGATTAAGATGGCATACAGTGATTATGAAGAGCTGGTTCAGCCCGATATACTGCCGGTAGGTGTGAAGCATGCCTAACCGGTATATGCCGCAGGTTTAATTCTTTTTGATAAAGAGTACGGCATTTGTATGTATTAAATAAGGCCTGCTATGGCATACAAATGGTTCAGGGTAAAAGCTTGAAATCGTAATTGGTATGTTCCTTGATTTCAAGATTTGGCAGGTCCACGTCAAAGTTGTTCTCATCCGCTTCCTTTTTCAGCTTTTCATAAAAGGTCTTTGACATCAGCAGACGATTATATTCCTTTCCATTTTCAAAGATATACTCTTCAATCTCCTTTCGAACACGATCCATATGTTCCATAAAACTATCTGGCGGTTTATATTTTAAATTCTTTAGCTGTCTCTAATAACATATTAAATCCTTGAGCCCTTCCGAAGTTTTCTTTCCAATCTCGTTGTTCGGCCATTAAGCTGCCCGACCCCGTACCTTTTGAGCCGCTGTGACCCCGACCATATTCATTAAAGCTTTGATAATTCGATAGTTTATCGGCTCGAAGAGTGTTTATGGATCACCTTGTCAGCAGTTTAAGTAGGGATCTCCCCTACATGATTATAGTACTGCGTCAGATCGTTATTTAAAGAAAAAATTATTAGGATACCATCTAATAAAAGATATAGATGTCTTATATCTTAAAGGTAACTTTGAAAGGAGGTGCTTATGCTGCCATTCAACAAAAAAGCAGATCTCAAGAAGTATTACACCCTTCTGCTCGAGATAGGGTTAATTCTTAGCCTGGTTATTTTTATTGCGCTCATGCGAGTGCCCTTAAAGAGCGCTGCCAGCGAAGATATTGTCTTCACCACGCAGGATGAGGTCGTAAAGATGGAAGAGATCGAACAAACTGAACAAGAAAAACAGCCCCCACCTCCGCCGAGGCCACAGGTCCCTGTCGCAGTACCCAATGACGAAATTGTCGAGGAGGAGGTGCTGAACATCGATGCGGAGTTAAACATTGATGAGAAAATTGATATGCCACCGCCACCCGCTGAGAAAAAAGAAACAGAAGACGAAGAAGAGGAAAACTTTTTCGTAGTCGTTGAAGAGATGCCGGAACTGATCGGCGGGATCCAGTCTCTGCAGCAGAAAATTGAATACCCCGATAGAGCCAGAAAAGCCGGTATAGATGGAAAAGTCATTATTCAGTTTATCGTGAATGAAGAAGGTGAGGTTGAAGACCCGCGCGTCATTCGAGGCATTGGAGGAGGTTGCGATGAGGAGGCCTTGCGCGTTGTTAAGCAAGCTCAATTTAAACCGGGCAAGCAGAGGGGACAACCGGTTAGAGTTCAGTACAGTTTGCCAATTTTCTTTAAATTGAAAACCTAATTGGTATATTATCGTTGAGCTTATTTTAAAAAATAATAGGGAGATGGGATTATGATTAATTCAAGTGACTTTTGGCGGACTATTATATCCGGTTTTATCGCCACCTTTGTAATGTCTATGGTCGGTTTTCTGCAAAGCGGCCTGGGCCTTCCGGTAATTGACGTGGGATATTTTCTGACAGAGTCATTCAACCTGGCCCACGAGGCCGATCCTTATACCATATTATGGGGAAATGCCGCTTACTATATGTTCGGTATCATTTTGTCCCTGATATGGGTGGCAATGCTTCAGAAGAGAATACCCGGCAACTGGTTTATTCAGGGTGTCATTTTTGGGGTGCTGATCTCCCTGCTGGCAGGATTGGTGGTATCTCCGCTGGTTTCTATGGCAGCAGGCGAACCTTTCGGCATATTCTATACGGAAACCTGGATACCCGGGCTTATCATACTGGCAGGCCTGACGATGCACCTGGCCTACGGCATTGTTCTTATGCTTTGCCTGAAATATGCGGGCGTAAAAGCCGGTGAATTCAAAGGGGCATGATTAAGTTGTTTTAGAAGCAGTTCCAAATTCATTCAGCCGGATAGAATTCTTTTCTGACTTGCTTTTTATTTTGCTTTGAGGCAGATTGAACGCAAATCATCCTTGATATCTCGTGCCGTAATCCATCGGTGCTGAAATAGATAACCGGTTATTGCCTCCTTAACTTTAAGGAAAGGGGGGATATGTTTTACAGGACAGGAATTCCGGAACGTGCATGCTTTTATCGTAAATCTTATCCATGGGTATTTCTCTTATCGATTGGTTTCCTGTTGGGTGCTATACCGCAATTTATAGCTGCTCAGGATGAATCGACTTCCCCATCTTCGTTTCCGCTATTTGATAGTCATGAACCGCTGGAAATAACAATGGAATTTGATATCAGGAAAGTGCTGAGAGACCGGGGGGAAGAAACCGATTATCACCCGCTATTTCTAATCTGGAGTAATGAGGAAACAGAAGCACAGTCTGTCGCGGCACGGGTTAAGGTGCGAGGCAATTTTCGAAGGCAGCGCGATAATTGCCGATTCCCACCGCTAAGAATGAGATTTGAAACGGAAATGGTTGCCGGTACCGTATTCGAAGGCCAGAAAAAACTGAAGCTGGTAACCCACTGCCAGACAAGACGCTCTGAATACCAGCAATACCTCTTACAGGAATACCTGATTTACCGTTCTTATAATGTCATTACGGACAAGAGTTTTAGGGTCAGGTTGGTAAAAATTACCTACAAAGACAGCGAGGATAGGGATGATCCTTTTACGCGCTACGGTTTCATTCTTGAGGATGAAGATAAGATGGCCGAACGGCTGGGCGGCAGGATATTGGAAGTAGAAAACGTGCATCCTGACCTTACGGATTATGAACTCAGCAATCTTCTCGCCATTTTTCAATATATGATGGGAAATACCGATTGGTCTATTCCCGCGCTGCATAATATTAAGCTGGTAATGCCTGTAGAAGGAAAGACACCTTATGCCATTCCTTATGACTTTGACTGGAGCGGAATTATTGACGCCAGGTATGCCGAACCGAATCCGGTCCTATATATCCGGTCAGTACGCCAGCGAATCTTTCGCGGATTTTGCAGGAGTCCGGAGACTTTTCGGGATGCCTTTGAAGTATTTAATGCAAAAAAGGATTCTATCTTTGCATTATACCGTGATCTTTCGCCGATCCTGGATAGAGAGGAATTCCGGCAGGCGACGGAGTACCTGGATGCATTTTATGCTACAATTAATGATCCTGAAGAATCAAAAGATGAAATAGTAGCCGAATGCCGAACCGATCGCTGATTATATAGTTTATACTCGCTCTAGGTCTCTATAACCACTCATCGTTACATTGTCTAATAACCGGGTATATGAACAGTTAAGGCTAATAGTAATCCAACATCACTTGGTGCAAAAAAATACTTCAGGGATATGTCAATGTTAGGAATTCAGGTGCCGCAATCCGGCCCTTATAAGTTCATAAAGGATGGCAATGCTACTGAAAATGGCAACAGAAGAGAGGAAGGCGAATATCATCTGTGAATACGGGTTTCTTAGGTCACCGTAGGCATGCAGAGCCCAGTAATAGACAGGATCTAAAAAGCCATTCCAATGAAGCAGAAAG
>DATFJD010000398.1:0-2564 GCA_035269475.1 Halalkalibaculum sp. | reverse complement strand
CCTTTCTGATGAAGCGCATACCGGGTGGTAGCGTACTGGATGACATGATCGGGCCTTTCTTCCAAAGCCTGGTACTCATTTACAGCACCGTAAAATAATGTTTGGATATCGATTCCTGCTACGGCTATGGGAAGGAGCCCTACGGGTGTCAGCACTGAAAATCGCCCGCCGATATCTTCGGGAATGACAAATTTGCGGTAACCGAACTCATCGATCAGTTTGTTCAGGGCACCTCCTTCCTGGCTTGTGGTACATATAATTCGCTTGGCAGATTCTTCTCCGTAGGTATCCATCATCCACTTTCGCAAAGATCGAAAGGAGAGCGCGGTTTCCAGGGTCGTGCCTGATTTTGATACCACATTGAGGTACACGCTCTTGGCAGAGCCGTCTTCTTTAGGCTTGCTGATGTACTGAAGCAGCTGGTCCATATATTTGCCGCTCATATGATGCCCGGCATAGATAATTTCCAGGTTATGCTTGATTGGGAAAAAGCTTCCAAGAGCCTCAATTACTGCTTTAGCCCCCAGATAGGAACCGCCAATACCGCACAGAATAAATACATCAGCATCCTCGCGGATAGCCTGTGCGAGAGAAGATATCTGCTCCAGTATGGCATCGTTGGGGTTCTCGAGAAGGGTTCTCCAGCCGAGCCACTCGGCTCCCTCCCCGCTTCTGTTTTTAACCTGATCAAACGCTTTTAAAGCTTGCTGGCGGGCTTTATCCTGCTCAACTTCCGAAAGAAAAGGAAGCGCGCCCGATACATCAACATCAACCATAACTTGTTACCGACCTGAATTTTTCAAATAATTACCTGGAATTACTGCGAACTAGAAAGTACTGCAAATGAATGGAGTATAAAACCTGAATAATTGTTAAATTTCAACTTTTATTTAATAAGCGAATCTGAAGCATTACCAACCGGTAAATGATTGACACTCAGCTAGAAAAGGCAACCAAATTTAAAAGGAAGCAAAGGAAGACACTGAAGGAGATTACCGATCCGGTTTCTTCTCACTTATCGGATTTCAGGACTTTTTATAAAGATGCCCTTCGAACCGATGTGTTTGTACTAGATAAAATTGTTCAATACCTGCTCAAACAGAAAGGCAAGGAAATTCGTCCGACGCTGGTATTCATGTCAGCCCGCCTATTTGGGGATGTCACCAATCGAAGCTACGTTGCTGCGACTATGATTGAGCTGCTGCACACCGCAACCCTCATTCATGATGACGTTGTGGACGAGGCAAATATTCGGCGGGGCTTTTTGAGCATCAACAAAGTCTGGAAGAATAAAGCCAGCGTGCTGCTCGGCGATTTTCTGCTTTCGAAAGGGCTGCTTATTGCGCTCGACCATGATGAGTTCAAGTTGTTAAAAGTACTATCGAGAGCAGTCAAGAGCATGAGTGAAGGCGAACTGCGGCAGTTTAAGGCTGCCCGTCTCTTCAACATGACCGAAGAATACTATTTCAAAGTGATTTCAGAAAAAACGGCCAGCCTTATTGCCGCTTGCTGCGAGTGTGGGGCCATCTCCACTTCGGATGATCCCGATATGCACCGAAAAATGTATGATATCGGGATGTGTGTGGGTATTGCTTTTCAGATTAGAGATGATTTATTTGACTATGGTGTTGACGATGTCGGTAAACCGCGGCGCAATGATATACAGGAACGCAAAGTTACCCTGCCGCTGATTAAAGCTCTTGATAATGTCGGCCTGCTTGAAAAAACCCGTATCCGTTACCTGATGCGCAAGCGGAACAAGAAGAATGACGAAATTGAAGAAATTGTCGATTTTGTGCATGAAAATGGCGGTATAGAGTACGCAAGGTCAGTGATGAACGAGTACGCTGAAAAAGCGATGGAAAGTCTTTCAACACTACCGGAAACAGAAGACCGAAGAGCTTTTAAAGATCTTATACAGTTTATTATTAAGAGAAAAAAGTAGTTTTGGTGCCAGGGTGTAGGCTTGCAGCCTTTATAAAGGGATAGTCGATTGACAATTGAAGGTTATTGAAGAAACTTGTTACAGGTAAAACCAAGATCTAGCTTGACTTCCATCCCCCTGAGCTGCCCGCAGTACAATGCGGTCAACTCGTCCCCCTTGGAAGGGGGACCGATGAGGGCTAGCCCGAATCGTGGGGGATGGCCGTTTCAATTTGCGTTGCAGTAGTATCTTCAATTCCTGCTGAAGTTGCCGGTGGTACCTAGATTTTTACCTTGAGTGATTGAATGCAATAAGCCATTTTCAGAAACCGTAAAGATAGGTACTTAAATCCAGAATTTGATTAGTAAAAACAACTATTACCATCTCTTTCAATCATATGAAGGATCAGCAAAACACATCCTCTAAAAAACTATTTGTGTCGGATGCGCACCTGGGTGGTTTTGACCAAGGCGTCAATAGAAAAATTGAGCTCGAACTCATCCACCTGATCGACTTCTGCGAGGAGAACGGCTATGATATCTATATCCTCGGAGATTTATTCGACTACTGGATGGAATATCCCAATCATAAGCCCGAGCTTGGGCAAGATTTGCTCTCGCGTTTTGAACGCTACAACAAA
>DATFJD010000397.1:0-5221 GCA_035269475.1 Halalkalibaculum sp. | reverse complement strand
GTAGGAAGCCCGCAGGAAGTGATTGACAAAATACTGTATCAGCATGAAATATTCGGGCATAGCCGCTTTCTGCTGCAAATGAGCGTAGGCAGCATTACCCACAAAAAGCTGATGCACTCGATTGAACTATTTGCCACTGAGGTGGCGCCGGCGGTGAACAAGGAGATCGGAAAGTGAAACCCGGTAATCTCTTAATGGGATAATGGAGGTACGCTTACAACCTATAAAAAACCCCGGCCTGCGGAATAGCCGGGGACTTTAAAGTTTAGCAAATCACGTTTCCTATTCCGAACCTGTGTCGGATGTAGCAATATAACTGGTCGATTCGCTAATCATGGAAGATTAGTTGTTAAATTTTCTGCGCTTTTTCAAAACTGCTTTTTTCATAACTTTTACCCCATATCTATTTATTATTATTCCCGTTAAGATTAAATAGTTACTAACAAAATGAGGAGGCTATTCCAAGAAAAGAACATGATTTAAACTCTTTTTAAATCATCAGATAGGTACAAATACCTGGAAAAGAAGGGGTGCCGGACTTTAGTATTTCACCCAGGCGAATTTATCTTCATTCAATGACACCTCCCCTTCATGGCGGTAGGCTACCAGCTTGTCTTCATTTCCTATGCTATAATCGAGACAGCAAATGTTCGCACGTTCCAGTTCCGGTTTACCGGTAAGCCAATAGTGTCCGAAGAATACCGGCTTTTCATCTTTCCCGTAGTAGTTTTTTTGATGCCGGGAGAGTTTAATTTTTTTGTTTTGGCTGCCTTTAAAATTTTCGGCAAAACTCCACTCTTCAAGGCTAACCTTTCGGGGATCCTTCCACCACTTAATGCGGACTTCCTCTCTCCGGTGTCCATCTTTATCCCTGAAAGTAACTCCGTCGGGCAGTGCCACTTCTCTTCCTTTCAAAAGTGTTTCCATAAGTTCATACAGCCGGGTATCGCGATTGCCGGCTACCTTAAAGTAATTGGTTGGAAGCAAGTTGCAGATTGTATAATCTTGCAACTCATCAATCATTGGCCCTTCCCAACAAGCGTGAATAGCCCTGAAGCTTTCCGTTTCAAAAAATATGGGCAGGGTTTTAAACCAGCTGATATAGGAGTGATATTCCTCTTTCTTCCCTTCAAAGCTTTCTAGCGTAGTGCGATGCTGCTTCTTGTTTTTATCGGAATGCGGACGAAGATAGCTTCCCTTTCCATCCGGTTCATTGTATAAGATTGCGTTGAATTCATGGTTCCCCATCAACGCAATTGCCTGGCCGGCGTCAACCATGTTTCGAACCAGATGAAGCGTATCCCTGACAGCCGGACCGCGGTCAATATAGTCACCCACAAACAAAGCCTTGCGTTCCGGGTGCCGGTAAGCTCCCTTCCTGTTCCGATAGCCCAGCTTATCCAGAAGCTTTTTGAGTACTGCGGCATGGCCATGAACATCACCGATTATATCATACATAAGCAATCAAGGTCATGAAAAATCTCATTTAGGTAAATATAGTGACAACGTTTAAATCGATATCACCCGAATCAACATGCGCATTTGCTTTGAAAGTGAAACGCCTTCTTCATAATGGGGCAAATTCATTCGGTGTGAGCTGATAGAAGTAATACAATTACCTTACGCTTTCAAAAAATGCCGGTCAATAATTCCGTAACTAGTTGGCTGCTCTTTACGTATCGGCCTTATAACAACAGGGAATATCACCGGGTGTATTGCATTATGCTGTCAAATTATTTAAAGGTCGCTTTTCGGAATATCCTCAAGAAAAAGTACTACTCTTTTCTAAATCTGATGGGTCTATCCATCGGCATTACTGCTGCCATTCTGATCATGATCTATGTGCAGGACGAGCTCAGCTATGACAATTTTCATCCGGAGGTGCAAAATAAATCAGTCGTTGCGCTAAATGGAAAGATCGGCAACCAGGAAGTACAGGGCGTTTTTACTCCTCCTCCAATGTCCCGCGCTGCCGCTGAAGAGGTACCCGGTGTTATTAGCTCAACCAGAACCAGTGCCCTGTCAAACATGGTGATTCGCTATGAGGACCGTGCTTTTACCGAGCAGGATGTATTCTGGGCGGACTCTAATTTTTATGATTTTTTCGGTTACCGGCTGCTTCGCGGGGATGCCCGGACGGCGCTTAAAGGGCCCAATAAAGCCGTGATCACAGAATCCATCGCCCGCAAATACTTTGGCAATGAGGTGGCTTTGGGAAAGACACTGATTGTTGGCAATGACAAGACCTCTTACGAGGTCACCGGTGTCAATGCAGACCCGCCGCATAACTCCCATTTCCGATTCAAAATACTGCTTTCTTTCAGTTCAACCGATTACAGCCGCAGTACCCGGTGGTTGAATAACAGTCTCAATACGTATATAGAAAAAGCGCCGGGGGCCAATGTTTCCCAAATCCATGCCGGCTTTGAAGAGCTTATTGAAAAGTATGTAGGTCCTGAAATAGAGCGTTTTACCGGCATGAGCCTGGAAAAGATGCGGGAACAGGGAGGAAAATATGGCTATTTTACCATTCCGATAACAGATCTCCACCTCAAAGCCCCAAACGTACAAACCTCTTTCGAGCCGCCCGGCGACATAACCTATATCTATATTTTCAGTGCGGTAGGAATTTTCCTGATCGTCATAGCCTGTGTTAATTTTATGAATCTCTCCACCGCAAGTGCCGCCGGACGAGCCAAGGAGGTAGGGCTTCGAAAGACACTCGGCTCCGACAGAAAGAGCATGATGATTCAGTTTCTCATAGAATCACTATTCTATGCGGTTCTGGCGACGGTGTTCTCTTTTATCCTTCTGTATCTTATTCTTCCCTGGTTTAACCAGCTTGCCGGAAAGGAACTGACGCTTACTATATTTACTGAGCCCTGGTTCCTGGCATCCCTTCTTGGCCTGGTGATAGGGATTGGTTTTCTAGCCGGAAGCTATCCCGCCTTTTACCTCACCGCTTTCAATCCGGTTGAAGTACTCAAGGGTAAAATCAGCCGTGGTGCAAAAAGCGGCGGCTTTCGAAGGACCCTGGTGGTGGGACAGTTTTTTATTTCCATTGGTCTTATTGCCTGCACCCTGTTGGTGAACCAGCAGCTGCGGTATATGCAAAATAAAAATCTCGGCTTTAGCAAAGAGCATTCTCTGGTACTGACCAATACATCCCGGCTGGGCAATAATCAGAAGGCTTTCCGGGAGGAGCTGATGTCAGACACAAGGATCAGTGCAGCCAGTTACAGCAACTTCACCATACCCGGCACCAATAATGTGACGGTATTCCAGCGGCCGGACCGCGAAAATGATTACCTGATGGCTATGTACTACGCCGACTATGAACATAAGGATGCCCTGGACTTCAACATCAAAGAGGGAAGATATTTCAACCGGGATTTCCCCACGGATACATCCGGTATTGTAATTAATGAGGCGGCCGTAAAAGAGATGAGCCTGGAAGATCCGGTGGGAAAGGAGCTTTACTATCCCGGGGAGCAGCGCACCTACCGGGTACTCGGTGTCATTGAAAACTTTAACTTTGAATCCCTGCGCAACGAGATCATGCCGCTGGCCATCCTGCTGACTGAAACAGCGAACGAGATGATCATTCGATTCAATTCGGAAGATCCCCGGGCCTCGGTTGCCGCAGTTGAATCGACGTGGGAAAACTATGCCGCGGGCGAGCCGGCAGACTATACCTTTCTGGACAGTGATTTTGAACAGCTTTTCAGGCAGGAACAACGACTGGGAGATGTATTCACGGCCTTTACTATCATCGCGATCTTGATTGCCTGCCTGGGACTGCTGGGCCTTTCGGCCTATATGACCGAGCAACGCAGGCAGGAAATCGGTATCCGGAAAGTTCTGGGAGCAACGGCAACTTCCATTGTGGGCATGCTCTCTTCTGAATTTCTCAAACTGGCCGGAATTGCGTTCCTGTTGGCGGTACCCGTGGCTTGGTATGTGATAGCGAGCTGGCTGCAGAATTTTGCCTATCGCATTGAAATAGGGCTTATGGTGTTCATCATAACGGCAGCGGCAACGGCCGTCGTCGTACTGCTGACCATAAGCTGGCAAACGCTAAAGGCAGCCTTTATGAATCCGGTGGAAAGTATTAAGACTGAGTAATGAGTGATGAGTGATGAGTCTTGAGTCTTGAGACCATTGGTGTAGTACACTTCCAGTAAGGGTTCTGTACCTTGACCGCTATTATTGATTTCCTGTTAACAATGAGCAATAATTTGTTGGCTGCAGCCTGTCTATTCGAAAAAAACTCCGGGCAAGTTAGCTTGTGCAAGTTATTTTCTTACTCTAAAAAACTGTTACTTAGAACACTAAGAAATGGTGCGCTGTTTTATTTGTAAAAGCTAATTGGGGTTTGGGGGTATTGGGGGAAAGCCAAGCGCAAAAATGCTGAGTGGGAAAGAGCAGGATTTGACGAACGCTTTTAGCCAGAACAATATCTCAATACCCCCAATGGGTTTTCCCAAAGGGATGCCATTGGCATTGGTTCGTTTTTGGCCATCCAAAAATGAACACCACCTTTCGTTGAAACAACAATAACCCAGATATGTGCTAGTTAGCAGAGCAGCACATGTAATTATGAGTTAGACTCGCCCTGCATTGTGCCGATGATTCTAAGGGTAACCCTCAGTAACCATTTAAGCTAATTCAGGGTCAGAAACTCTCTTTTTATATTATTTCTCGGTGCAAGATTCTCCAACTACTTTGCGATGGGTCTGTCCGATGAATTGACGATGCTTGTTTAACTTTTCTTTGTTCATAACTTGTAGTTTTAGCGGTCAAGCTAGGTTAGGGATGGAGACCATTGGTGTAGTACGCTTCCAAAAAAAGTGTCCTATAGCTTGATACAGCGCTTCTAGTTTTCCAATGCGCGCGGTTCCATCCGGAAAGGTGCCAGCTGTATGGTCTCATACGGCATTTCAATGTTGTTCCGGTTAAAAGCATTGAAAATTGCTTCCCGCAGCCGGAAGCTTTCCTGCAGGTGTTCCCGCTCATTTTCGATCCATACCCTCAGCTCCAGAAGCACATTATAGTCATTCAGCTCACGTACCACCACGCTTGGGGAGGGTTCATCCATGTATAGGGATTGATCAGAAACAAGGCCGATTAAAATATTCCTTGCTTTCTCAATATCTTCCATGACCCCTACCGTGACCTGAACATCCAGGCGCAGGTGCGGAAAGTTGGTATAGGAAGTCAC
>DATFJD010000396.1:0-3751 GCA_035269475.1 Halalkalibaculum sp. | reverse complement strand
AGTTTCGCTTCCTTCAGACTTGCGGTTACCCGCAACGCCCTTGCGACTTGCTAATGGTTCAGGATTCCACACCTGCCCATAAGTTATACCGTTAATTTTCAAGTTATTTTAGAATAAATTTTATATGTTTTCTGTAGGTATCCTTTTTGGGTTATCCGCAGGGGGTGAGCCCGCATATTCTTCCACCAGTGAAGACTGGGAGGCCTCCTGTTTTCTTTTTTTATAGGCTCTCCGGCTAATCGGTGCATCTTCAGTCGAATCGGCTCGGTTGCTCATAAATCGCTGCCTGGTTGTCTTTTGAACGGCTTTATTCTGAGCGATTTTTTTCTGGTATGCCTGTTGTTTTTCTTTTGATTGCCGCCGGTTCTCCCGGTCTACTTGCCGATCGTAAGGTGTTTGGTTTTTAAGCACGCCATAGATAATACGAAGCAGCTTGTGCATAAGCACACCCATCGCCTGGTAGTGATTCATTCGGTTTTCTTTGCGAAACCGGTGGTAAAGCTTTTTCAGGTCCGGGTCCCAACGGATGGCCGTCAGGCTGCTCATATATAACATACCCCGCACCTGCGCGCGGCCTTGTTTGCTCATTCCCGTCTTCCAATGCCCGTCGCCGCTTTCCCGCCAGGTTGGATGCACGCCAAAATAGGCGCAAAAGGCTTTGCTGCTGTCAAACCGGGAAACATCTTCAATTTCGACTATCAGCCGAACCGCACTGGTTACTGCAATACCGGTAATTGACTCCAGAAGCCTCACATCCGGATGCTCAGAAAACTGATCGATCAGGAAGGTTTGCTGAGTATCAATTTGTTTTTGCAGGTGCAGGATCCCCCTGGCGGTGGCTTTGATTGTGTGACAGGCGATCACTGGTGTGGCGGGTTGGTCGCCATTGAGTTTGCCCAGCAGGCTCTTTGCCTTATCCGGGGAAAGGCCTTTTATTTTGGCGAGTTTCCCGGCGCCGGCCCGCTGCAAATGCTCCCGACTTGGATAGCGGCTGACCAGGCGTAGCAGCCAGCCGGGAATCCCGTTTCGACAATAAATCATGGTCTCCCCAAGGCGGGTGTAAAGCAGCTTCTCAAGCTGGCTGGAGAGCTGCGTCTTTTGTTTAATAAGCATGCGGATTAGTCCGGCCTGCCCACGGGCCGCCAGCCATACGGGATCATCCGACTGACCGGTGTGAGGACTATATCGAACGTTTTCCGGGAACCCGATCAGATAGCTGGCAATGGCCAGCGCACTGGTCTGATCGGTTTGGGTGCGCAGCATGCCCGCCTTTCCGCAGGCTTTGACCGGACGAGGATTAACACGGGCCACCCGCAGCGTCTTATTTTTTTGATCATAGCTTGCCGATAGGCTGCAAAGCAGGGTGAACCAGTTGTTCTCGTAGCCTCCGGTGCTTTCTACTGCACAGTACAGGTGGGTGATCCCTGAGGCGAACCACTTCTCGATAAGCCGGCAAAGCACCTTTCGGCCCTCGGCGCAATCATCGAGCATAAATCCTTCTTCGAGGGTTTCTTTGCGGGCATTGACCAGCAGGAAGTCAGCTGATCCTTTGGCGACATCAACACCTAAAAATGCGTTATTTTCCATCGTGTAATCCTTTAAACTGAATCCGTTTGTTAAGATGATAAAAAAGAAATCAAGCATCGTTCAGCCTTATGGTGAATGCGGCATCAAGTGCCAAGTTATACCACGAACTCAACTTGATAGAGAAGAAACTTCGGGACGGCGTCAAGCGCCAAGGGATCTTCCCCCTTCTGCTATCAAGTTGATGATTTCTCGTTATCTTTAAAACACTAAAACAAACATATAAGGGATGCCTTGGGCAAAGGATCTCCCCGATAACAGGCAGAGTGCGTGAAAAACCCATCATTATGTAAGCACTCATATAACATATTTTCACCATGAATTATAGACATAAAAAAAGCCACCGCGATTTCTCGCGATGGCTTCAATGTCATAAAGTGTAAACAGACTGACTATCAGTCGATATCCCACCAGAGATGTGTGGAGGGTGCGTCTGCTCCCTGCGCACTAACGGCTGCATTATATGCTGCTTCGTTAATCTGGGCTTCGCTGGTTGGATAGGTTTGTCTTACCGGAATACTTACCTCTGCAGTAAGAGCTAAGGGATGGGGGGCCAATTCGGGATAACCGAGTCGTCTCCATTCTGCCCATGCTTCGTACCCATTAGGATACAGAGCTACCCACTTCTGCTTTCCAATTTTTTCGTCCCAGCTTGCAGAACTATAGGCTACTTCAGGTGTTGATACATACGCATCATAAGCGGCCTGATCAAATACACCCCACTGCTCCCAGGACGCCTGGATTGCATCGAGATAGTACTGTTCTGCGCTTCCTGAAATCCATCCGCGTTCAACAGCTTCTGCCATGGCAAAATACATTTCTGAAACCGTAATGATAGGCAGAGGTGCATCCTGAATACCTACACTTGGTCCGCCGGCACCGATAGCTGCTCCCGGAAATGAAATCGCCGAGTTCGTAATGTCACCGGGACTCTCAACATCGTATGGCATTCCCACGATTTCATCGATTGTAGTCACGCCGTCATTGTTGCTTACATCCGGTGCAGGATTCGCATATTTCGTAACACGCAGATCATCCAGACCTTTCATGTAATCTGCAAGAACGTCAGAAATCGCATAGTCGGTACGCGTTCGAAAACGTGTATACCATGGATTTTCATTAGCTGCAGAAGCCAGGTAAGGGTAACTTATATCAACGGAAGTAACACCGCTGTTCACGGCGTCTGCAAATTCAGTTGCGGCCACGCTGCTTTGACCGGTATCGGCCATTCTCAGCGCAATTCTGGCTCGTAAGCTGTTTGCAAATACTTCCCACTGCCCCATTTCGCCGCTAAAGAGGATGTCACCGTTAACTCCGGGTCCACCATCCATTTGAGCGACAGCTGCTTTCAGTTCATCAATCAGTGAGAGATAAATCTCTTCCTGTGAGTCGTACTGAGGACTGAAATTTTCAGATCCTACAAGGGCTTCAGAATAAGGAATGTATCCCCACCTGTCTGTCATCATGTGAAAGAAATACACTTTCAGAATTCGGGCAACCGCAATTTGATTTGCGTTGCTACCGCCAGAGAGTGCATCTACACGGGTTTCCTCATTGGTATTCAGGTCGATTATTGTCTGCAGGTTTTTAAGAGGGCCCGTATACCAGCCATTAAAATCTGCGTTTGCGTTACCATAGCGCGAGTCATCATTATACTGAGTCTCGGCCATGTACTGAACCCAAAGGTTTCCGGTAAAAGCTCCCACCTTATTGTCCACAAAGCGTTGTGCATCTGTAAGAAGGAGTTCGGGCCGTGCGTTAGATGGATTGTTCGGATCAATGTTTGTATCACCGAAATCATCACAGCTAATGAGCAGCAGTACCATACCAGCCATCAAAGCGGCTTTTCTCATCATATTGTTAAGTTTATTTATAATCAATTTCATAGTTCGTCAGGTTTAGAAGCTGAGATTAATGTTAAAACCGACGGATCGTGTTGCCGGAAGTCCACCACCTTCCCAGAATGCGAAACCATTAGCATTGTTCTGGATAGCGGATGGGTCGATCCCTTCTACACTTGTATAAAGCAGAAGTGCATTTTGGATATCGAGAGCAACAGATGCCCGGGTAATTGGCAGATTCGCCAATGCACTTGCGGGTATGTTGTAGGTTAATTTAACCTCTCTCAGCTTCAGGTAGCTTGCATCAAACATCCATTCTTCTTTGT
>DATFJD010000395.1:0-3219 GCA_035269475.1 Halalkalibaculum sp. | reverse complement strand
AAGAAACAGCCCAAAACCTGTAACTGCTTTAAAAAAAGTGTCAGAGTAGTGCCAATGAAACAAGCTTGGCTTCTTTTTAAAGCTCATCCGATTTAGAAACTGTGGCACAGGGAGAAGCCCGTTGGCACCCATAAGGGGAATAAACTGATTCAGTGCATTGATAAAGGCTATCAAATAGATTAGAGCCAGACCTCTTTGCAAAAGAAACTTGCTGAACCAATAGTCGGAAGAATAGAGGCCTTCTAAGATTTCGATCATCCTATAAGCAACCGTTATGTTATAACTTTCACTGGTATAACGCTATACGAAGGATTGCCAATCCAATAGACCCTGCAAAAATACCCGCCCGGGTTTCCTACTGTTCTTTCATAAGCCTTTTTTGACGATACATATCGTAAAACAGCCAGATAAATGGGAATGGTGGGAATAAAGCGGAGACAACCAGCTTCATGTTTTTATTCTTTTCTTCAGGCAGCTGGGCAATGCCTGCAATACCTGCAATCCAAAAAATAAAGATGAGAAAACCCAGAAAGGCCAGGCAGATAGAACCGAAAAATCCGAAATTGTTGTAAAAGGTCTGAAGCATGTTAAATAATACTCTACTTTGAGCTGTATAATCGTTATTTTCATCGCTTTCTAATCAAACCAAAATAACAAGAATATTATCAACATGCTCCCTGTAGTTTCAATAGTAGGAAGGCCGAACGTTGGCAAGTCTACCATCTTTAATCGACTCATTGGTAGCCGGAAAGCTATTGTTGACGACCAATATGGCGTAACGCGCGACCGTCATTACGGAGAGTCTCACTGGAACGGGCGTGAATTTACCGTCATAGACACCGGCGGATATCAGCCTGACGCTACCGATGTGATGATTGAAGGCATCAGGGAGCAGGTACATATTGCTCTCGATGAATCTGATGTCATCCTTTTTGTGGTTGATACCGAAGCAGGCATCACAAGCCTTGACATGGCCGTGGCAAATCTATTGCGGCAGCAGGAAAAGCCGGTACTATTGCTGGCAAATAAAGCCGACAATGAAGAAAGAGCTTTAAATGCCAGCGAATTTTATACGCTTGGATTTGAAGAACTGTTTCCCGTATCAGCAATAAACGGAACAGGAACGGGTGACCTTTTAGACCGGCTGGTGGAGCTGCTTCCCGGAGAAGAGGATGAACCGGAAAGCGAATATCCCAAACTGGCAGTGGTAGGACGTCCGAATGTAGGTAAAAGCAGTTTCGTAAATGCCATGCTTGATGATGAGCGCTGTATTGTAACCGATATTCCGGGCACTACCCGCGACTCCATCAACAGCAAGCTGGTTTATAACGATAAAACTTATATTCTTGTCGATACCGCCGGGCTCAGAAAAAGAAGGAAAGTTGAAGAGAATGTTGAGTTTTACAGTGCCGTCAGAACAGACAGGGCCCTTAGGGATTGTGATGTTGCTGTTATTATGCTTGATGCCATGAGAGGCTTTGAAGCACAGGATAAGCATATACTCAGTGAAGCGGAACGGTTTAACAAGGGTATTGTTATTGTCCTTAACAAGTGGGATTTGGTACCGGAAAAAAACACCAACCTGTTTAAGGAATTTGAAGAATACATTTACGAAGAAGTGCCTAATATGAAGTGGGTACCCATCGTCAGTATATCCGCGACCAATAGAAAGCGGATCGGAAGGGTAATTGAGGTTGCGGAAGAGGTCATTAAGGAGAGGAGAAAGCTTATCAGCACGCCCGACTTTAATGATTTTCTGCAGAAAATTACCAAAGAAAGGCCGTTGCCGATAAAAAGGGGACATGCACTTAAAATTAAATATGGTACCCAGGTAAAATCGGCACCGCCGGTATTTAAGTTTTTTATGAATACACCCTCGGAACTTCCGGCCAACTACCGGCGGTTTATAGAGAAGAGGATCAGGGAAGAGTTCGGTTTCAGAGGTGTTCCCATTACCATGACCTTTAAACAGAAATAATCATTTTTACTTTTGAAGTGAACCGCTTAATGAGTTATTTTTAGCTGGTTATTATTACCTCAAACTATTTAAAGCTGCTCAATATTTAACATGGCTCAAATTGAGAATTTAGATAAACCACGTGCCAACGCGCTTAATAAGGATTATGAGCGTGAACGCAAGCTATCTTTTTTAGAAAGCCTGTATTTGCCTGAAATCCTAAAAGCACTTTGGTACTCTTTTAAGCAAATATTTCAACCCACTTTTACTCTCAATTACCCGGAAGAGAAATGGGATCCGCCTGCGATTTTCAGAGGCCGGCCGGTACTGGTAGAAGATGACGGGAAAGAGCGTTGTGTAGCTTGCGGGCTTTGCGCAAGGGCATGTCCGCCACTGGCAATCAGCATGCAGGCAAATGAAGATGCCGACGATCCGAAGGAGCGCTATCCTGACTTTTTTGAAATAAACATGCTTCGCTGTATTTATTGCGGCTATTGCGAAGAGGTTTGCCCGGAAGAAGCGATTGTGATGTCAAAAGACTACGATATCGTATTTGAAAGCAGGGAAGAAGCTATATATGACAAACAGAGACTCTTGGTTCCGAAAGAGGACCTGAAGGAGCGCTTGGATTTCCTAAGAGAATACAAAAACAGGCAATTCGGTAAATTTTGGGATTTCCAGGAAGAAAACAATATCCATTCTGTTAGAGACCGGGATCGTGAATTTAATTCCGGATTATCACTGGTCGAAATGCTCGAACAGCAGAAAAGTAACGATAAGGCAAAAGCTGATTCTGATTGGGCCAGATAAATAAGGACTTAATACATTCATGACAGATCGGGAAATTACGCAGGAACAGCTGGATACACTGATAGAAGATGCCGCTTATCTTGAAGATGAAGCAGAGGCTCTTAAATATGTAATTGAGAACGTGCCTTATACAGAATCCCCACCTGAGGGCAGATCCATTGCAGAGATGCTGCTGCTCATTGACCATGCCCAGCTCTCTTATTACAGGCCCATCCTGGAACAGGCCTTTAAAAACCCACGGCCTACAAGGCTCAGTGATTTTGAGCACTTCCGCGAAACATTTGAGGTAGATGAAGAAAAATCCGAGAACACTCAAAAACTGCTGAGCAAACTTACAAAGCATAGGGCAGGGGTAGTAAACGTTATTAGTAATATACCCCTAATAGATTGGGAGATAGCGATTTATGATGATAACAAAGAAATTACCTTATATGATTTTATGCAACAGATGA
>DATFJD010000394.1:0-5310 GCA_035269475.1 Halalkalibaculum sp. | reverse complement strand
ATTACAAGTCCTATGCCGTACAGACCATAACCGATATATTTTCATCCGAAGAACTGGAGCAGAGCCAGCACTATGCTGCCACAAAGCTCGAGAGTATTGTGGGATGGAATGACGGTACGGGAACATTCACTATCAAAGATTTGCCAATGGCTGCCCAGCTTACACCGATGTACGATATTTTGGCGGAGGATATTACAGGTGACGCAAACAAAGAAATACTAATGTGGGGCAATCTCTACAGCGCCAAACCCGAGGTGGGCCGCTATGATGCCGGATACGGTACGGTCTTTCGCATTGAAGGGGATAGTCTCGCGGAGATCCCGGATAGCCGATCGGGATTTTTTGTAGATGGACAGGTTAGGAGTATCAAAAGTATCAGCAGTAAGAAATATGGCAGAATTATACTGGTTGCCCGAAATGATGCCGGTTTGAAGGTTTTTCGGGTAGCCGGAAATTAGGAATAATTGTTAGCAGGGTGTGAGCCCGTACTCACTGTGTCCCAAGCGGAGCTTGGGACACAGTGAGGCGGTGCTTGGGATACAGATAATCCTTGACTCATACGCGAGGCTGCAAGCCTCTCTGAGCGGAGGGTGTAGGACAGTTGGGAATTGTAGTACACCTTTGAAGGTGTACTACAATTTGTACCGAGCTAAACCGTAAAGTCGCTGGCTTCTACATCTTCTTCATCATCTATGACCCTGTCATCAAAGAAGATGATAAATATGACCATCACTACTGCAGCAAAGATGGCGGGAACCCACCAGAAGTCATACCATTGACTTAAGGTCAGGGCTTCAGCAGTGCCAAGGAAACTGTTGTAAAGTTGTCCGGCAAGCTGAGCGCCAATGAGCATACCCACACCATAGGTTATAAGCACGATCAGTCCCTGCGCTTGCCCGCGCACGGCCGGGGTGGATTTCTTGTCCACATATATTTGTCCGGTTACAAAGAAGAAGTCATAGCAGATTCCATGAAGGGCAATCCCGGTAATGATCATCCAGGATATCTCATCCGGTGCTCCCATGGCGAAGAGTGCATAACGTGCCACCCAGGCAAGCATACCTGCTGCCAGCATCCACTTTACGCCTAGCCTGATAAAAAAGAAAGGCATCAGCAGCATGAAGATCACTTCTGACATCTGTCCAATGGTTTGGGTCGCGGCAATATTTTCAAATCCCGTCGCTCCCAGGAAGATTTGGGTGAAATTATAATATGCGGCAAGCGGAATAGAGATAAGCAAGGAACTGGCAAGGAAAATGTAAAATGACTTGCTGCCCAGCTGTTTCAGGGCGTCAACGCCAATAATGCTTTTAACCGAAACACTCTCGCCGGCAGCAGGCGGAGGGGTATGTGGCAGGGAAAAGCTAAAAAGTCCCAACAGCAGGCTGGCACCTGATGCCAGGTAGAGCGGCATAGCCGTCTGTTCGGGCTGTAATCCTTCCGCAACAAAAGCACCGAGCACAAAACTTACAATAAGACCGGCTACGATCCATCCAACCGTACCGAATACCCTGATAATGGGAAATTGCTTTTCCTGGTCTTCCATATTATGGAAAGCCAGGGTGTTGGCCAGACTCATTGTGGGCATATAACATAGATTATAAGCCAGCAACAAAAGTATAAACAGGAGAGGGGCGCCCGAAGCAAAAGGCGTCAAAAACATGAAGATAGCACCCAGTATGTGAAGCGTACCCAATACTTTTTCAGTGGCAAAATAGCGATCGGCGATGAGTCCGACGAAAAAAGGAGCTGCAATAGCGGCTATGGGATTCACTGTAAACGGCCAATGGGTGAGATCTTCCATACCGTTGGCGGTCATGTACACCGCCACCGCCGTATACCATGCTCCCCAAATGAAGAATTCAAGGAACATCATGGCGCTAAGCTTTGCCTGTATTAGTTTGTTCATCTGAATACCTTAATAATTTTGTTTAAAATGATTTATCCCGAAATTTTACTCTAATCAAAAAAATTTGCGGCCATATAGCAAAAAAGTTGCATCTAATTTATAAAAAAACTAGACATAGAAAAGTAAAATGCCTTAATTCTTTGTGGTGTGAAGGAATTGCAAAACGGGATGGAGTAAGTAATCACATCATTACTCTTTCATTTAATAAAGGGGAATACCATGGGAAGCAGCAGACGGGAATTTTTAAGGCAAATCGGTTATCTGTCAGCCGGCTCACTATTTCTGCCGGGAGCTGCAAAAGCTTTGGAAAGCAGCAGCGGGAATGATCTTTTTTTCAATATCTCCCTGGCACAGTGGAGTTTAAATAAAGAACTGTTCGGGGGCAAACTTACCAACCTGGAGTTTCCGGCAACCGCCAAAAATGATTTCGGAATCAGTGCGGTTGAGTATGTTAACCAGTTTTTTGCGGATAAAGTTAAAGACAAATCCTATCTCGATGAGATGAACAGCCGCTGCAGCGATCTTGGTGTGGAGCAGGTTTTGATCATGGTTGACGGGGAAGGCGGGCTTGCTGTTTTGGATGATGCCAAGCGTACTGAGGCGATAGAGAATCACTATAAATGGGTGGAAGCGGCGCAGCATTTGGGCTGTCATTCCATTCGGGTCAACGCCTTTGGCGAAGGCACCCGCGAAGAGACTAAAAAAGCCGCTGTTGACGGGCTTGGACAGCTTTCGGAATTTGCAGGCGATTTCAACGTCAATGTGATAGTTGAAAATCACGGCGGTTATTCATCTGACGGGCAGTGGCTGGCCGGGGTGATGGAGCAGGTGGGCATGGATAACTGCGGTACGCTTCCTGATTTCGGAAATTTCTGCGTGAAACGCGAGGGAGGCGGTCCCTGGGAAGGCGAGTGCGTGGAAGAGTATGATATGTATCAGGGCGTTGAAGAGTTGATGCCCTATGCCAAGGGAGTAAGCGCCAAATCGTATGATTTTGACAAAGAAGGGTATGAGACGACCATCGATTTCCCGCGCATGCTGAGTATCATAAAAGATGCCGGCTTTACCGGTTATATAGGCATAGAATACGAGGGTGACGAGCTTTCAGAGCGTGAAGGCATTATGAAAACTAAAAATCTTCTGACAAGAGTCGGGAAAGAACTAACCAAATAACATTTATTTATGCAGATAAAAGAAAGCACCAAAGAATATGACGTCTGTATTGTCGGTTCGGGCGCGGGAGGCGGAATGGCAGCTCATGAACTTACCAAAGCGGGAGCCGATGTGGTTATGCTGGAAGCGGGGGGATGGTTCGACTCAGAAGACTTTGCCATGTTTACCTGGCCGTATGAATCTCCCAGAAGAGGGGGAAGCACGCGGGAACAGCCTTTCGGTGAATTTGATGCCTGTTTTGGTGGCTGGGATATTGAGGGTGAGCCTTATACCACCACGGAGGGAACCACTTTTGACTGGTTTCGCGGCAGGATGCTGGGCGGGCGAACCAATCACTGGGGACGGATATCCCTGCGATTCGGCCCGGACGATTTTAAGGTAAGAAGTATTGACGGCATGGGAGACGACTGGCCCATTACCTATGAAGAAATCAGTCCCTATTACGACCGCATTGATCGTCTGATTGGCGTATTCGGAACCAATGAAGGCATACATAATGAACCGGGCGGCATTTATCAGAAACCGCCGGAGCCGCGCTGCTATGAGCACCTGATCAAGGATTCCTGTGACAACATGGGTATCCCCGTTATTCCAAGCAGGCTGTCAATCATCACCGAATCACATAACGGGCGTGCCGCCTGCCACTACTGCGGTCAGTGCAATAGAAGTTGTGCCACGCACTCCAACTTTTCGACGCCCTCGGTTTTACTGCCGCCGGCGCTGGAAACCGGCAACCTGGAAATCATCAACAATGCCATGGTTCGGGAGGTAACCTACCGTGACGGCAAGGCCAGGGGAGTATCGTATGTCAATAAAAAAGACCGGAAAGAGTACAAGGTACGGGCCAAGGTGGTTGTGCTGGCTGCCAGCGCCTGCGAATCGGCACGGTTGCTGCTCAATTCCAAGTCAGCGGACTTTCCCGACGGACTGGCAAATTCAAGCGGTATGGTGGGCAAATACCTGATGGATACCACCGGCACATCAGTAGCCGGGCTCATTCCGAAACTGATGGATATGCCCGCTCACAATGAAGACGGGGTTGGAGGGATGCACCTCTATATTCCCTGGTGGGAAGACAACTCAAAACTCGACTTTGCGCACGGTTATCATGTTGAATTATGGGGAGGCCGCGGCATGCCGAGTTATGGCTTTATGGGCGGCATCCATAATTATAATGACATGTTTCGTGACGGACCCAAACGAAGCGGCGGGTACGGCAAGAGCCTGAAAGAAGACTATAGAAAATATTACGGCTCGGTCATCGGACTCTCCGGCCGCGGGGAAAGCATTGGCTATGAAGACAATTATTGTGAAATAGATCCGAACGTAGTCGATGAATGGGGCATCCCTGTTTTAAGATTCAATTACAACTGGAGCGAACAGGAGTATAACCAGGTGCATCACATGCAAAAAACTTTCCGATCCATCATAGATGAAATGGGAGGGCATGCCTTATGGGATATGCCGGGCAGGGAAGACGGCTATGGTATTTCGAACCCCGGTCAGATCATTCACGAGGTCGGAACGACCCGCATGGGTGATGATCCCGATACCTCGGTGCTCAACAAGCACTGCCAGGCGCATGATGTTGACAATCTCTTTGTATTGGATGGCGGTTCGTTTGTATCTCAGCCGCATAAAAATACAACCTGGACCATCCTGGCTCTTTCCATGAGAGGGTCGGAATATATCTCGGATCAAATGAAGAAAGGTAATTTATAAACTAGTCATGAGTCATAAGTATAGAGTATAAAGTAGAAGGTATAAGGTATTTAACAGATGATTGTGAGTATACAGATAAAAGATATACTCAGTACTTTCTACTTGAGACTTTATACTCATTACTAAATACAAAACAATTATGGATAGAAGAGAAGCTTTACGGACACTTTCGCTTGGAACACTGGCTGCTGGATTTGTGATGACCGGCTGTGAGACGCCGCCCCTGAAGAATACGCAGGACAAATTCTGGAAACATATCTCCGAAAAGGATCTTGAGATGTGGGAGAAGCAATTTTTCACGGAGCATGAGTTCGAGACTGTCAGGCAGCTGGCCAATATGATTATTCCGGCAGATGAACGCTCGGGGAATGCCGAAGAGGCCGGCGTACCTCAGTTTATTGATTTTACCATGCTCGATCGCCCGTCTTATCAAACCCCGATACGAGGTGGTTTGAATTGGCTGGATATACAGTGTCAGAAAAGATTCGGAAACAATTTTGTAGAGT
>DATFJD010000393.1:0-6616 GCA_035269475.1 Halalkalibaculum sp. | reverse complement strand
AAGGTCAGTACAGATTCCAGATTGCCCTTCTCATCCCTGATAGCGGAACCGTGAATCTTGATATCAATGATCGACCGGTCTTTGGTATAAATCTTAGTTTCAAACTGATCCCTGTCGCTGGTGCCGTTCAAAAATCCCTGGATTTTTTTAGCTATCCTAAAGATGTCTTTCACGTTATAGAAGTCGAAAATATAGGGAGTTTTGCCTTTGACCTCCTCTTTTTTGAAGCCGGTCATTTCTTCGGCACGCGTTGACCACTCTTCAATTCTGAAATTTTTGTCCCATCGTACCATCGCCAGGGGACTATTCTGGATCAAATGATTCAGCTGGTCATATGCATTCTCTTCATCAGAAGTGTTCTTCTTTTTGGTAATATCATGTATCACTACAAGACGGGTAGGTCCTTCATCATCACTTATCGCTTCTATATCCTGGTAACTGACTTTTACGCTGAAGGTATTTCCATCCTTGTCCTTGTGGCGTATCTCTTTTGAACCAAATAAATCATTTTTCCTATCTGCGGCCGGCCTGAATGAGAACAGGCTGTCTTCAGTTTCTCCAAGCTTGCTGATAGGGAGTCCGATCATTTCCTTTTCGTCATACCCATATACGCGAAAAGCCGCATCGTTTGCCTCACGAATCCTGAGCGATTCAAGATCGTAGACAAACATAGGATTCGGATTATCCTTGAATAACAAAGATTGTAACTGGTCCATGAGTAATTATAGCTGGTAATTTTTAGCTAGGTGTATGGCTTACAATAACATACGATGATATTTAACTATAGATTTCAATGTACAAATTGTATTTCCCTAATTTGATTATAATGCTTTAACACTGTTATAAGCCGGGATACGCTTAACTGGCCGCATATCCCAATCCCATATCTGTTTTAAGAGGATGCAGGAATTACCTGATAAAAGACTAGACTTTTAAGCCGGCTAAAAATATTATCGGACTGCACAAAGATAAACTAAGCTAATTTGGTTGTTCAAACTCATTCTTTAGCCATTGCGTTGTTCTTTTTAGTCCATCTTTAAGATTCACCGTTGGCTCCCATCCTAGTAGCTCCGATGCTTTTTGGATTGGGAACCTTTTATAAGAGTTAGCCATTTCTATAAACCCCTTATCAATCGGGGTATTTATGCCGGGTATTTTGTTTGCGAAAGCCATCAGGCGGGCCATTGCCAACGGCAGGCCTTTGGGCTCTCTATCACACAGTTCCCCATAATGACCCATAAAATCATACCAGGTGGTTACGCCGGCCGATATATTAAATGATTCGCCGACCGCTTCCGAACGCTTCGCACAAAGTATCATAGCATCTACTACATCGTCAATATATACGGGATTGAAATGTGCAGAGCCATCCCCCAGGTAGACCGGTTTCCCGTCCAGGATATTTTGATACATGCCTTCTGACCATATACCATGGCCGGGGCCGTAAATCATCGAGGGCCGCACTATCGAGAGTTCCAATCCGAACGTATCGGCCGTTTGCCGGGCCTTTTTTTCAGCTTGTGCTTTAGTTCGAGGATAGGTAGAAGGGTGTTCCAGGGCCAGAGGAGCAGACTCATCGACCTCGTCCAGGCCGGCCATATCATAAACACCAACGGTACTTACGTGAACAAGACGGGCAACCCCTGCCTCGCCGGCCAGTTTTACCAAATTTTCAGTTGCATCTACATTTACTGACTGGGCAATATCGGGATCGGCATCCAAAACAGCTGCCGTATGAAAGATAAATTCCTTGCCTTCTACCGCGCTTTTGAGGGCATCTGTATCGAGCAGATCCACCACTTTCAATGTTACACCATGTTCAACCAGGTGGGAAACACGGTCAAGATTTCTGCCTATGCCGGTGACCTCTGCTTTTTCTTTTGATGAGAGCATTTCAGATAACCGGGACCCGACAAAACCGGTCGCCCCCGTTACCAGGACCTGTCTTTCTGCAAGTGATTTCATTTTACCTATTTAAAATTTCAGTTGAAGCAGCATTCAGCAGGTTTTCCGGATTGATGACATAGCACATGGCCCGCGTGGCTTGATCACGAATTTGGCGATGAATTAACGAAAAAGCAACAGGGTTAAAAACAGTCGCTAAACAATGGAAGTGGCGGTGAAAGTCGAATTGCCGGCATCCCGCCGTCAAAGCTTAGAAGAGTTAGCATTTATAAGTATTTGAAGAGAAAACCTGAGGCGTGAACTACCTTATTGGCAAAAACCGCTAGCCCCTATACCCTTTCCTAAAACTCCCACTTGTAGGTGCGGTGGGTTTTGTGATGATGGCAGCCTAAAGCTTCCAGGCTGCGCTGCATCAGCCAGTTCTTTTCACTCACCCAGGCCCCTTCCAGGTACTCCAGGCTGGGTGCGGCGGCATAGGTATACTCAATACCACGGATAAACGTCAGAGCTTCCAGCCCCATTTTCCGGTACTGGGGACGGGTACCGAATACCAGGGTTCTCAGGTGTTTGGCCCTTTTCTTGAACCAGAGCAGTTTCGGGTAGTGCCACCATTTCAGCCGCCCGCCCGTCTCTTTGGATACCTCATTGAGGTCGGGCACACATACAACGAATGAGGCCGGTTCGCCATCCACAAAAGCCAGCAGCACGCTGTCGGGTATCATGACGGGTTTCAGCTTCTTAACCATATCTTCAACTGTATCACGGGTCAGTTCTGTAAATACTTCCTCGCGCTCAACAATTTCCTGTTCGCTCCAGGCTTCGTTGTAAATGGTTCTTATATACTCTGCATCCCGGTAAATATTGTTCATGTCTATGGGGCGCAGCTCTACACCGGGACGGCTTTCGATACGATCGGTAATTTTCACCATGCGCTCGGGCAGGGGCTTGTCAAAGCGGCGCTTGTAGCTCCAGTGGTCGTCCAGCTTTTGGGCACCGGTCTGCTCCAGCAACTCCTTATAATACGGCGGATGGTAAAACATGCCGTAGATGGGCGGCTCTTCATAGTTCTCTACCAGCAGCCCCCAGTACATGTCATTCTCTCCAAAGTTGATGGGCCCTCGCATCGCGCCATAGCCTCTTCGCGCGTGCCATTCACCCGCAAATTCAATAATCTGTCTTGCAAGCTGCTCATCATTTTCCATCTCAAGAAAGCCCATGCCTCCCATCTTGGGTTCCAGCACTTCGTCACGTTCCGGGGTATTCATCAGCGCAAAGCGTGCCACAACACGATCCCCGGCAGTTACAAGGAAGCGTTCGCACTCTCCCTTGTCGAAGAAGGCATTCTTTTCAGGATCAAAAATATTCTCTATCTCAAATCGAAAAGGCGGAGCCCAGGCAGGATAATCTTCATAAATTCTAAATGGGAGTTCATGAAAGGCATCAATATCTTCGGACGAATCGACTTTCGTAACGTGCATTTCCATTTTGTTCTGATTATTTCCACTTATGCTAGGATTCAGGAAAACGGAGAATAAGCAATATCTATAACTAGCCCAATTTTAAGTCCGCTTTTCAAGCTGTTTCGAATAAAGTTATTTTAACCCGGGTGCAATAGATTTAATCCGCTATAACACCTATTATTAGTACCCATTAACAGATTTAAATCAGCACTCAATTTAGTGAGCGAACGGAACAAAAAGTACCTCATTGTTTTTCTTTTATTTGGAACCTGCCTTGCCAGCGCATTTTTACTTGTGCAATCTACCGGCTTCACCCAAAAAAACCTGACCAGCCTGGCGGAAGCGGATTCACTGCTCAACAGAAGCTTTCGCACATTTAACATCACCGGCAGCCAGATACGAGAGGATTATATTGTATTGGACTCTGTAAATAAAAGAAAACTCTACCGGGTACGCGTACCTGAGGGCTTCTCAAAGACTCAGTTGCACTTCGAAATACATAATACTTTCCGGGCATTTAACGTTAGCTCTCCGACAAGAGTGATTTTCCCTGAGAAGGATTATCACATACACCTGCTGAAGAACCGGACGGTCTTTGCCACCGTCAAAATTCAGACGGATCCTGATTTGGTTCTGCAAAGAAGCTTCGGAAGCATTCTTGTCGCTTTTGAATCCGAGCCGTCTGAATCAGTACTTGAACAAGTCAAGGCAATGGGAGAGCCTATTTCTCTTGTAATGATGATTGAAGATACAGAAACCGCCTCAGATTTTTACGAAATGCAGGAGAGGCTGTTCTCCGATATCATGTTGTGGCTGAAGAACGAAGAAGGAGAAAATATTCCGGGCAGTAATTCCACTTTTGGATTGCTGAAGCTACAGAACCTGCAAGATTACAATCCCAATGCTGCCATACTCAGTTTCCAAAGCCTTGATGAAGGGGACAATAAAACCCTCTTGCGGAATTTATCAGGAACTACTTTAAATTATATAGATGTAAGTGATGCCGCCCTGCTGCAGGAAGACATGGGAAAAGCGGCATTTAAACAGGAATTGCAAAAATTCAGCCGGAAGGCGCAGCGGGGAGAGTATCCTATCGCAATAGTTATGGGTGACGGCCAATCCCTTGAATGGCTTCAGCAAGAACTTGCGGGCTTCAAAAAGAAGGGTTTGCGCATTATCCCACCAAAGAAGAAACGTTTTGAGAAATGATTGAACAATTTGATACCAAGAAATGGCTTAAAAAATTACAGCTCAGCGAGTTTCCCGAGCCCGAGCATGTTGAACTGCAGTACCCCGTACTTCTCTGCCACGGTTATGGGGCCATTGCCTCCCTGGTAAAGCCCTCCCCCCTTTATGATGTAGCGATGTTTCTGAGGGCCCACAATATCCAGGCTTTCGCGCCGAATATCGTGCCCTACGCTACTATTGAAATAAGGGCGGAAAACTGGGTCCGTGTAATCAACCGCCTCTTTGATCAATTTTCTCATCAGAAGCTGAATATCATTGCCCACAGCATGGCAGGCCTGGATATCCGCTATGCCCTGTCAAAAATGGACATCACCGATCAGGTAGCCTCTTTTACCACTGTTTCCACACCTCACCGGGGCACCAGCCTCGCGGAGTTGAGCCTGAAAACGCCTGATGCCATAAAAGAAAAAATGGCCGACTTGCTTGACTGGATGGGCAACCGTGTCTACCCGGGTACTAAAAGCGATTCCGTAGGTTCCGCTGAGCAGCTTACCCGTAATTACGTCATTGAAGAGTTTAATCCCAATGTCCCTGATGTCGACTCTATACCTTACTACTCATTCAGTTCTGCCGTGGGGAAAGGCACCCCGCATCCCATCAAGGTGATAAGCCGTTACCAGAACAATTACATATACCAGCAGGAAGGAGTCAATGACGGTATGGTTTCTGTGGAAAGCTCTATCTGGGGTGAACACTTCAAGACATCCAATATCTCTCACCTGGAGCAGATGAACCTCCGCGTGAAAGATGAACGCACTGCCCTGTTTGAATCATTCTGGATGGATGTGGTAAGAACTCTCCAGGAAAAAGGGCACTGATTAATAGAACGCAGATAACGCGGAACAAGCAGATCTACGTAGTAAAAATTATAACACCTACCTGCGAACAAGGAGTATAATTATATTCAGTGGTAATCCGCTGAATCTGTGTATTCCATCTACCATTAAAGCTCGATGTCTTCGACGTTTTTCAGCAGGTTATAAGCAGTCATATCGTATTGGATCGGCGTAAGCGAAGCAAATCCCTTCTCCAGTACATTGATATCAATATCGTCTCCCTCTTCCAGCAGTTCTAACTTACCGGTCAGCCAGTAATAGGAGCGATTATTGGGATCTACCCGGCCCTCGAACTCTTCTACATAACGGCTGTTGGCCTGGCGGGCCCACTTAATGCCCTTGAGCGGTCCGGCGGGTACGTTAAGATTGAGCGTTATGCCTTTGGGTAAACCTTCACTCAAAACATATCCTATAACCCGGCGCGCTGCATCCTTGGCTCCGCTCAGGTCGGCATCCTCATCAAAATCCGTGCAGCTGATGGCAATAGAGGGATAGCCCAGAATCGTACCCTCCGTGGCTGCGCTGACTGTACCCGAATAGAGTATATTGACACCTGCATTGCTTCCATGGTTGATGCCGCTGACCACCAGGTCCGGCTTTCGCTTCATCAGCTGGTCATGGCCCAGCTTCACCGAGTCGGCCGGCGTACCCGTAACGGCCTGCCCGTTGAAACGGCCGTCAATCTGAAATGACCGTGATCGCAAAGGAGTCGAAACGGTGATGGCGTGTCCCACAGCACTTTGCTGACGGTCCGGGGCTATAATTTCTACGTTACCGAACTCATCGGCAATAGTGGCAAGCGCCCGAATTCCGGGGGAGAATATTCCGTCGTCGTTGCAAACCAGAATTTGCGGTTTTTCTGTGTTACTCATTCTCTGTTATTTATTCAAAAGTTACTTTTTGGGTTTTAGGTATAGGGTATAGGGGTATAAGGTATAAGTTACTCGGGATAATAAATTTGCCTAAATTCTTATATTATACTCCTTATACCCTATACCTTCTTTTATAACCTAGCCACTGTACTGCTCGTCTTCGTTAGGAAAGTCTCCCTTCTTGATATCGCTGATATAGTTTTGGACGGCTTCGGTCATATCGGAGTGCATGTCAGCATAACGTCGCAGGAATCGGGGATTGAATTCTTTATTGAGCCCAAGCATATCGTGTGTC
>DATFJD010000392.1:0-2378 GCA_035269475.1 Halalkalibaculum sp. | reverse complement strand
TCAACCTTATCTCATTTTACGAACCGGACTTCATCGGTACCCAGGAAGGCCTGCTGCACCAGCTTGAAGATCTGGAAAAAGGCCTCGGCAGCTACCGGTGGATTGGCGTAGGACGTGCGGACGGTGGCTCTGAAGGCGAGTTTTCCGCCATCTTCTATAATAGTGACAGGTTCCGGCAGGTCGAAAACAGCGACAGTACCATCTGGCTTTCTGAAAATCCTTCGGAACCGAGCAAGAGCTGGGACGCTGCCCTGCCTCGCATTCTAACATGGGCTAGGTTTCAGGACAGGGAGTCGGGAAGTGAATTCTATGTATTCAATACCCACTTTGACCATATCGGGGATACAGCCCGCGCCGAAAGTGCCAGCCTGATCGTTCAGACTATCAACAAAGTCAGCGGGGGTCTGCCGGTAGTGCTAACCGGCGACTTCAATGCCACCGAAGGCAGCTTGCCTTATCAAAACCTGACCGGCTCATCATCTGCGCTCAAAGATGCCTTTTATGAAACGGATCTGCCTCATGTCGGGCCCCTGTTTACCTACGACGGTTTTAATGTTTTGGGGGATAATGAGAGGCGACGAATTGACTATATTTTCGTCAATGAAAAAGTAGATGTAAAGCGCCACGCTTTTATATCCGATTTCCGCGACGGCAGATATCCCTCCGACCATCTCCCGGTTTTAGCGGATGTTACTGTTAATCAGGGCACAGATTAACCACAGCTCTTTAATGCCGAATACGTTGCACACAACAAATCAGTGCACATCTGTGCCAATAAAATTTAACTGTACTTACATGTTGCGCCGGTACTGGCCCCCTACCTCGTACAGGGCGTTGGATATCTGTCCGAGTGAGGCCACCTTAACCGTCTCCATCAGCTCTTCAAAGATGTTGCCGTCATTTCTTGCCACTTTTTTAAGGCGGGCAATGGCTTCTTCGGCATCGTCTTCGTTGCGTTTCCAGAACTCATTAAGGCTATCGATCTGCTGCTCTTTTTCCTCTTCGGTTGAACGAATCAGGTCGATTTCATGATCCTCCTCACTGCTTTCAGACTCTTCATTCTTGAAGGTGTTGACCCCAATAATCGGTAGTTCGCCACTATGCTTTTGTGATTCATAATAGAGGCTCTCGTCCTGGATCTTTCCGCGCTGGTACATATTTTCCATGGCGCCCAGAACCCCGCCTCGTTCGGTCAGTCGATCAAACTCGGAAAGAATGGCTTCCTCAACGAGGTCCGTCATCTCTTCAATAAAGTAGGACCCCTGGTTGATATTTTCATTCTTGGCTGTTCCCATCTCTTTGTTGATGATCAGCTGAATAGCCAGCGCACGTCGAACGGATTCTTCGGTAGGCGTGGTAATCGCCTCGTCATATGCATTGGTATGCAGGGAGTTACAGTTGTCATAGATCGCCAGCAGGGCCTGCAGCGTAGTTCGGATGTTGTTAAACTGTATCTCCTGGGCATGCAGTGACCGACCGCTGGTTTGAATGTGATACTTCAGCTTCTGGGAACGCTCATTGGCACCATACTTTTCATTCATTGCCACAGCCCATATCCTCCGGGCTACACGGCCAATTACGGCGTATTCCGGATCAAGTCCGTTACTGAAAAAGAATGACAAGTTGTGGGCAAACTCATCCACATCCATTCCACGTGACAGGTAGTACTCCACATAAGTAAAGCCATTTGCGAGCGTGAAAGCCGCCTGCGTAATCGGGTTCGCCCCGGCCTCGGCAATATGATAGCCGGATATGGAAACCGAGTAGTAGTTGCGCACCTCGTGGTCGGTAAAATACTGCTGGATATCGCCCATCATTTTCAGGGCAAATTCCGTGGAAAAGATACAGGTATTCTGCGCCTGGTCTTCCTTCAGGATATCCGCCTGAACGGTGCCGCGAACTACACTTAGGGCTTTTTCCTTGATCTCGTTATAGGTTTCTTCATCCACCAGTTTGTCGCCGGTCAGACCCAGCAATCCAAGCCCAAAGCCGTCACTGTTAGCGGGTAGCTGGCCTTTATATTCCGGTTTGGGTACATTTTTCCGGTCGAAATATTTTTTAATCTGCTTTTGCGCTTCTTCCCATTTCCCGTTTTCCTTCAGGTATCGCTCCACTTCCTGGTCAATGGCCGTGTTCATAAACATGGCCAAAATCATCGGCGCCGGACCGTTAATGGTCATGGAAACCGAGGTTTTTGAAGAGGTAAGCTCAAAGCCCGAGTATAGTTTCTTCATATCGTCCAGCGTACAGATGCTCACGCCGGAATTACCTACCTTTCCGTAAATGTCCGGACGGTGGTCGGGATCTTCCCCGTAGAGCGTAACCGAGTCAAATGCGGTTGACAGGCGGGCTGCCGGCATGCCTTCACTGACATAGTG
>DATFJD010000391.1:0-13784 GCA_035269475.1 Halalkalibaculum sp. | reverse complement strand
GAAACCTGGCCCGGGGAAAGGATGGAAAGGGTAGAGAGAGTGTATCTTGATATTGTTGATGCGCTGCACAAGTTTGAGCCTGTTCACTTGCTGGTGCCGGACGAAGGATACCGCGAAAAAGTTCTATCGCTGTTTTCTACGCGTTCTATTGATCCGGATCGCATAACTTTTCACTTGCAGCCTGTAAATGATGTTTGGGCACGTGATTGCGGGCCAATTTTCATCCGGCGTGAAACAAATGGGAAAGAAGAATTTGCCATCACCGACTGGGAATACAATGCCTGGGGTGAAAAGTATCCCCCCTATGACGACGACAATAAGTTGCCCGGGTATTTTGCCCGAAAATTTGACCTCCCTTGCTATGAGGGTGGAATGGTACTGGAAGGAGGATCCATAGAGGTGAACGGGGAGGGTGTACTGCTCACCACAGAATCCGTTCTTTTGAATGAGAATCGCAATCCGGACCTTTCTAAAAGTAACATCGAAGAGCGGCTGAAGGATTATCTGGGAGTAAAAAAAATAATCTGGCTTAAGAAAGGGCTTGCCGGTGATGACACCGATGGCCACATTGACGATCTTTCGCGATTCTTAGATCCGGGAACCATCCTCACCATGGTCGTTGATGATAAGGATGATGTGAACTACGAAGCCCTGGAAAAGAACCTTGAAATACTCGAGCAGGCAAGAGATGTAAACGGCAACGCATTTTCTATTGAAACGCTGCCCCTGCCCAAGACTAAAATTGTGGGCACTACCGTCGACGGCTCGGAATTCGTACCTGCAAGCTATGCCAATTTTTACATTGCAAACGGCGCGGTGTTGGTTCCCACCTATGATATCCGCTATGATGAGATGGCCGTGGATTTGTTTAGAGAATATTTTCCTGATCGAAAGGTAATCGGTATTCCGTGTTCCGACCTCGTTTGGGGACAGGGAAGCATTCACTGTATCACCCAACAGCTGTACGGCATATAGTATTTGTAAGTAAAGATGAACTAGATATTAAAGAATTCTGCCTGCTCTCTGGGTACCGATACCGAAGACTGGTAAGACTTTATAAATCGGATAATCTTGACGATATCATCCACTTTAAGAGTAAAGGCCGCGTCTTCAGGATTTATGAGCGGCTTATAGCCGAATTCCGAGTACCTTTTGAACATCAGGCGGTAGCTTGTGGAAAAGTCGAAAAGCGCTTCCCCTTTTTCCCTCGGGCGGTAGGGTGAAAATTTCAGGCTTTCTATCTCTTGGAGTGGCACCATTTTAGTGTCAATTTTCTGTTCGCCTTTATGGGATACGATCTTCAGCTGCTGCTCCTCAACGGTAAAAATAAAATGATACAGCGGTTCTGATATTTTGAGAATGCCTACAAAACTCAGCATAAACAGCAATAGGGCAATGATTTGATTGAGGCTTGATATGGACCAGCCGGAGGTTACAAAAGCGTTTGCAAGGATATAGGTAGCCAGGGTCGTGGAAACCAGGATGATAAGCCCCCAGAAAAGATTGGTTGCCTCTTCGTAAATATGTAACTCTTTCTGTATCAATGCCGGAGGATGCTATTGTTTATGAGCTGAAAATACCGGTACTCGGTAACCGCTACCCTTAGGGTGTAAGATTTTTGAAACAGCAAAAATATAATTTCTGTTTAGGTATCTATTATTATTTTTGGAAATGATCTGGATAAGAAACTAAATGATTTCCAACGCCGTAGTTTACGAAACATATATATAAGTTTGCCGGTGGTAGCCGGTACTGTTTCGAGAATACTTCGATATTCATTAATAAATGTCTCTGATCTTTAATATCTTTCGCATCTTGAAAATTAACAGCAAGAAATAGGTGTTCATGAGCACTTCGATTAATGATTCATATGAAGCAGTAATCGGCTTGGAAGTCCATGCCCAGCTGCTTACGGAAAGTAAGGCATTTGCCCCGGTTTCTACAGAATTTGGCGGGTCGCCCAATACACAGGTAACTCCGCTCTGTCTCGGCCATCCCGGCACATTACCGGTTCTGAATGAAAACCTGGTGCGTTACATAATCAAGATGGGGCTGGCAACCAGCTGTGATATTGCCAAAAAGTCTATCTTTGCACGGAAAAATTATTTCTATCCCGATCTCCCCAAAGGATATCAGATATCGCAGTATGAAACACCTATCTGCCACGATGGCCATATTTCTATTAAGGCGCATGGCAACGAAAAGGAGATCGGCATTACGCGTATTCATATGGAAGAGGATGCGGGTAAATCCATCCACGATCAGGACCCCTATAATACCCTGGTGGATCTCAACCGGGCCGGGGTACCGCTGATTGAAATTGTATCCGAACCGGATATTCGAACTCCGCAGGAAGCCTACGCCTATCTAAACAGAATCAAACAGATAGTACAATACCTGGAGATCTGCGACGGTAACATGGAAGAGGGCAGCCTTCGGTGCGATGCCAACGTATCTGTTCGTCCAAAGGGACAGAAAAAATTCGGCACGCGTACCGAGCTTAAGAATATGAACTCTTTTAGGAATGTTGAAAGAGCCATCCAGTATGAAATCGATCGACAGATTGAATTGATTGAATCCGGGGGCGAGGTGGTACAGCAAACCCTGCTGTGGGATGCCAATAAACTGGAAACACGGCTCATGAGAACCAAGGAAGAAGCGCATGACTACCGTTATTTTCCCGAACCGGATATACCGCCTGTTGTAGTTACCGAAAGCATGCTCGATGAAATAAGGCAAGAGTTACCCGAGTTGCCCGATGTCCGCCAGCAGCGTTTTGCCGAGGAATTCGGTATGAGTGAAGACGACGCCTATAACCTTACGGAGAACAGGTATCTGGCAGATTTTTACGAAGAGACCCTGCAGCATGCGGGAAACCCGAAAGCCGTGTCCAATGTGGTGTTGACCGAAGTGCTTCGGGTGCTTAACGAGAGGAGCATAGATATTCGCTCTTTCCCGATCACCCCCGAAAAGCTTGGCGGATTGATCACCCTCAGGGAAGATGACAAAATTAACTCTTCGGCAATGACCGAGATCTTTGACGCCATGCTTGAGGTGGATAAGACAGCCGAAGAACTGGCGAAAGAAATGAACCTGCTTCAGGTTTCCGACACCGGATTTATTGAACCTATTGTGGAGGATGTGATCGAAGAACATCCGGATGAGGTTGCACGGTACAGAGACGGTAAAAAAGGACTAATTGGCTTCTTTATAGGACAGGTAATGCAGCGGTCACAGGGGAAGGCAAACCCAAACCTTGTTCGCGAATTAATAGCTGAAAAGCTTGAAGAGTAATATATAGGTTTAAGAAATACGTTGGCTAACAATTAAATTGAATCTCGTACATGAAGATTTATAGAATAACAGCAGTACTGTTGCTGATTACAGCTCTAATCGGCTGTTCCGGCAATGATCAGTCTAAAACCGCACTTATTGAAGGTTCATTTTCGGTTTCCGACTCTATTGACAGCAGTAATGACTTTTCGGGAATCGGTTTGACCGTAATTAAAAGAGATTCGTCAAATGCTGATGCAGATACGCTGTTTCATCAGCTGAGCGATTCAACAGGAAAGCTCCTGGGCCAAGCCCGTTTCCAGGATAAAAGACAGTATTCCGCTATCATTAGCCGGAATGATCGCAACCTGGCGCGATTCGGACTAATACTGGCCGACGGCGATACCATAAAAATCAAAGGTGAGCTGCCGGCTTTGGAAAGTACACTTGAAGTGCAGTCCAGAGAGCATGATGCAATGGAGGTTTTTCAGCGCATTAACAGGGGCTTTCAGCGAGTGGCCACTTACGCACAGGCTGGCCGGTTAACCGGAGACAGCCTGGGTAATGAATTGAATAAGTGGAGTGACCTTTACTGGGAGGTTTACCAGAACCATGAGGGGACACTTGCTTCACAGATGGCCGCCTCAGAATCTGTACGCTTGCTTCAGGGCTGGAACAACGAAGCCATGATGGATAAAATAAGATCGGTTCAGACAAAGGATGAATTGATTAACCTGGGTGCAACCTATGGCAAAAGCTATCTGGCCGGAAATGAGGGACTGGATTATACGCTGCAATACCTTGATACCCTTCAGAATAATGCCGGCACAGAAGAGTCGAGCATGCGCGTTAAAATGGAACGGATAAAACTGCTCTACGATAGTGCCAGGGTAGAAAAGGCAAAGCAACTGCTAACAGATTTTGAACAGAATTACCGGAACAATCAGAATGCTCAGAGCTGGGCTGAAGCAATAAGCTATGATCTTAACTATCTTTCACCCGGCGATAGCATTCCCTCATTTTCATTTCAGGTTAATGGCAACACCTTCAGCAGGGACTCCCTGGAGGGGACTCCCTACATACTGGAAATAACAACCCTCGCAAACCAGCTGTACCAGCAACAGTACGACAGAACAGTTGCTATTCACAGCCTTTATAAGAATTTTGGACTTCAGGTTATCACTATACCTCTGGATAACAGCCAGGTAACGGTAGATGCCTTTTTTGAAGCAAGGGGCATAAAGCCATGGCCTGTAGCCCCTGCCCAGGCATTCGATCGCCGGGAACTGATGGAATTATTCAATATCAGGGTTATCCCGACACGATTCCTTATTGATCGAAAAGGTCGGATTGTCAGAAAGTATGTCGGCAGGGAATACACGGATGTAATTCAGGGGATTCAATCTATAATTAAGCAAGATAAAACAGCCTCATGAGACGATTTTTAATAGCAGGTAACTGGAAAATGAATTGCGGACCCGGAAGAACCTCAGAGTTGCTCCAGGGTATTAAAGAACGTAGTCCCGAAATACCGGAAGCAGTGGATGTGCTGGTTTGTCCGCCCGAAATTTCGCTGACTACGGCATCGGAAGTGCTTAACGAGTACAACGCCTATTTAGGCGCACAGAATGTTTACTACGAAGATGACGGAGCCTTTACCGGTGAAGTCAGCACCGGCATGTTAAAAGAAGTGGGCTGCGAATTTGTAATAATCGGACATTCAGAACGCAGGGAGTATTTTGGAGAAACCGACAAGACTGTGAATGCCAAGGTTATTAAGGCACTCTCGGATGATATTAATCCGGTAATATGTGTCGGGGAATCACTTGACCAGCGAAAAAAAGAAGTACATAAGAAAATGGTCAAAAAGCAGGTTCAGGCTGCGTTGAATAGTGTAGATGAAAAAAATATAGCCGGCGTTGTCATAGCCTATGAGCCTATTTGGGCAATCGGTACCGGGGAAACAGCAACTCCGGAACAGGCACAGGAGATGCATGAGATGATCAGGACAGTAATCTCAGAACTGTATGATGAAGATGCCGCCAATGCCGTTCGAATTCTTTATGGCGGCAGCATGAAACCGCATAATGCGGAAGAACTCCTTAGCCAGCCGGATGTTGACGGAGGACTGATAGGGGGCGCATCCTTAAAGGCTGAAAGTTTTACCGACATCATTAATATTGCGGATAAACTATCTTAGAAATGAATTTATTGATCGCATACCGGTGCAACAGGAATGCGGCAGTAAGTTTCAAGATGGGTAATATTATACCCACATACTTCTCACCTTATTTAAAATCAGATCTCATAAAATGAACGTATTACTTCTTGGAAGCGGTGGTCGTGAACATGCAATGGCTTGGTGTATTAACAAGTCGGAAAAACTCGACACATTGTATATTGCGCCCGGGAATCCCGGAACTGCTGAAGTCGGGACCAATGTCGACCTCTCAGTTTCCGATTTTGAAGAAATTCTTACATTTATTGAGGAGAAGAATATTGAGTTGACAGTAGTCGGTCCGGAGAAACCCCTGGTAGACGGTATTGTAGATTATCTGGAAGAAAAGGGGCATAAGGTTTTTGGCCCGTCTAAAAAAGCCGCACAACTTGAAGGCAGCAAAAAATTCGCCAAGGAATTCATGGAGAAGAACAGAATTCCTACCGCGGACTATAAAACCTTTACCCGGGATGAGTATGATGAAGCATTTGAATACATTAAGGACAGGGATGATTATCCGGTGGTATTGAAGGCCGACGGCCTCGCAGGGGGGAAAGGCGTTTTTATCTGTGAGACCGAAGAAGCTGTTGAGCAAAGGCTTAACCAGCTTAAGGAAGATTCTAAGCTTAGCGATGCAGCGGAGACCCTGGTAGTAGAGGAGTTTATGAAAGGTGAAGAAGCTTCTGTGTTTGTCCTTTCTGATGGGCAGACAGCCAAAGTCATTCACAATGCTCAGGATCATAAGCGAATTGGAGAAGGAGATACCGGCCTGAATACCGGTGGAATGGGCGCATACTGTCCGGCGCCGGTGGTCACGAATGAAGTGATGCACAGAATCGAAAAAGAGATCGTATTGCCAACCATTTCTGCAATGCTTCTGGATGACATGCCTTATAAGGGAATACTATACTGCGGGTTGATGATTACCGACCAAGGGCCGAAGGTTGTAGAATTCAACTGCAGGTTCGGTGATCCGGAGTGCCAGGCAGTAGTTCCCTCGCTTAAATCTGATCTGCTTGAATTAATGGAAGCGGCTTCAATTGGGGAGCTTGCCGGGCATAATATTGAATTGGATAACCGGTATCGATGTTGTGTGGTCCTGGCTTCCGAAGGGTATCCCAAATCCTATGAGAAAGGCAAAATTATTGAAGGGCTCGATGAAGTTTCCGAAGAGGCCAATGTCTTCCAGGCAGGTACGGCCTATAATGATGGGAAACTGTTAACAGACGGTGGGAGAGTTCTGAGTATTGTTGGCGCAGGCGAAACGCTGCAGGAAGCTATCAAGAACACCTACGCCGAGGTGAAAAAAGTATCTTTTGAAAATGCCTATTACAGAAGTGATATCGGGGTTAAAGGCTTGGCTCATCTTGACGAGTGACAGGCTGCAGGTAAGGCACTTTGAAAACCCACTACCTTTTCGAGAACCGATGGGTACCGCTAAACTAGCTGTCTTTTTTCCTTTCTTTCAGAAGCTTGATCAGCTCTTCCCGTATAACTTTTCCGGAGTGGGTGCGCGGCAAGGTATCTGCCTGTACAATTTGCTTAGGCACTTTGTAGGAGGTAATTCGCTTCTTCAGTGTTTTCTGTATGGATTCTGTTTCCAGCAGGTCATGTGTCTTGGCTACCACTACCGCTACTACCTTTTGTCCCCACTCTTTGTCATCCACACCGAAAACGGCAGCTTCCCTGATAGGTTCAATTTTTTCAAGTTCCGCTTCAACCTCGAAGGGAGAAACATTTTCACCGCCGGTTATGATAAGATCGGTACGGCGCGATTCAATAAATAGATGTCCATTGGCATTTAAGTGCCCATAATCACCGGTATTAAACCAACCGTCCTCATCAAAGGAGAGGTTGGGCTTCTGCTTTTTAAAGTAGCCGTCGAAAACCTGTGGACCTTTAAGCCATATGGTACCTGAATTATTTACGCCGATGTCCTTATTCTGATCATCACGTATCTCAATGCGATTGGGCTCAAAAATACCGCCTACACTTTTCATGGGCCTGTAGGTTCCGCTGGGTTTTAAGAGTGGATTTGCTGCAATTTGAGCACAGGTCTCGGTCATGCCATAGCTGGATATTACCGGGATTCCCCACTCGGTAGCTTCCCTGAGCAGTTCGGAATCGGCAGGGCCGCCGCCCAGTAAAATGGCCTGAAAATTTTTATGGGTTTGAAATCCTTTAATCTCAAGCAGTCTTCTCAGCATAGTTGGCACCAGTGATGCGGCCTGAAACATAGGGTTCTCGCTGAGGAAGGTAGATACCGCATTAATATTAAACTCATCCATGCGGTAAATGCCCGAACCGTACAAAATAGATCGCAGAATAATTGAGATTCCACCGATATGATTGAGGGGCAGGCACAAAAGCCAGAAATGGTTCACCCGGGGTTTAAAGTTTTCTGAAGATGCCTCTGCGGCAAAAAGCATCTGTCGCCGTTTCAAAGGTACAATTTTTGGGCTACCCGTAGTTCCCGAGGTAAAGAAGTAACCGAAAACATCATCCGGTTGGCAGTTGGGTTTAAAAGTCTTTGCCCTTCGGCCCAATTCAACATCAATACTTAGCGCCCGCTCAAGCTTGACCTCGGCTATGCCCACCTGGTTATCAAGAAAGTCGTGATGGCGGTGCTCGTCATCGGTTATAATCAAGCCGGGTTGCAGTTCATTTACTTGATACCGCAGCTCCTCTTCAGTTGATTTTGCATTGAAACAGATAAATGGTATACCCAGTTGCCAGCAGGCAGCGATACAGAATATCAGTTCATCGGATGAGGAAGCAAGGAACCCGACCGGTTTTTTCAGGTCATGATCAAAATCGATAAGAAACTGCAGAAAGAAGTCAGAAAAGAGGGAGAGTTCGGCGTAGCTCCGCAAGCCATTTTTAGAAGCTAAAAACAGATCTTCTGCATCTGGTGGTGCAAACGTAGGTATCTTAAAATCTGTGCTTTTCACGCTACAAATCTATTCGACCGGGTTCTAAATATTTGTGGTTGGAGTGGTATCTTTTACCCAACTGAGAACGATCAGGCAGATTAACACTCCCGTTATTAATATAAGTTCCATCATTCCAAACATCCATATTAAGTAGGCTGCCGGTGGAGAGGCCGTGTGCTGAATCCCTGTTGCCTAAGCCGGCTGCCAATATTACCGTCATTGCTCGCCCGATGCCACTTTCCAGGCTTGTTGTGTAGATGACTTTATTACCATGATTGTCTGCAAGGCGATTTGTTGCAAATAATTTTGTTAAGCCGCCTAAAACCATCGGTTTAATGATTATTGCAGAGATCAGCGGTAGAATGGAATCCCAGTCTTTAAACTCCGTCAGACTCTCGTCCAGCGCCAGGGGTACAGTCGTCGCATTATTAAGCGTCTTGAAATTCTGGACATTTGCCCGGGCGAGCGGTTCCTCGCAGTATTCGATATCTAAAGGTTCAAGCCTGGAAAGGTTCTCTATGGCTTCATCGGTTTCCCATGCTTTATTGGCATCAAGCCTGAGGGTCAGTTTCGGATGGGATGAACGGATTTTTTTCAGTTGCTCCAGCTCGTATGTAAAGCTTTGACCTATTTTAAATTTTATAGTTTTATATCCTTTGTCAATCAGTTCTGCAACGTTATCCCGCGTTTCTCCTTCATCCGATATTGGAACAATTCCATTTGTCTGAAGCATTTTGGCAGGATTATCAAATAACAGGTCTTGGGCGGGTGTTCGTGATTTTTGGGATAAATAGTCGACTGCAAGGGTGTCCAGTGCGAATTGCAGGGAAGGATAAATATCATTTTTTCGATGGAATACCTGGAGGCTGTCTAAAGAGATATCATTCTGAAACAGTTCTTTGAATTCTTCCGATATTTTTTTCATCTGCTGAATGACTTCATCCAGAGATTCTAATGAAAATCCCGGGAGAGGGGCAGCTTCTCCCAGCGCTATGATATCATCTTCTTCCTCTTTCAATTCAAGGATAAGTCCCTTTCGCTCGGTAAAGACTTCAGCGCTGGTTATGAAGGGCTCCTTGAAAGGGAAAGAATAAGTATATGCGTTTAATTCCATGTCAGCTTAATATTATTCCAATGCTAAACAAAATTCCGAAAATGGTCATGTATTGCGCAGTTTGTTCCAGTGTTTTATTGAGCCTTGACTTCTCCTCTTCGGTCCAGATAACATAAAGCAGATAGATGGCAAAAGGTATAGAAAGAAAGGGCAGAAAGATGAATATGCCATAAGATAACTCAAGGTACATATATAGGGGTACAAGTAACGCTGTCAGCAGCATTAAAAGATATTCCCACCTAAGGGCATTTTCCCCAAGGAGTACCCCCAGTGTGTTCTTGCCGGCCGGCCCGTCCTGTTCAACATCCCTCAGGTTATTTACTACCAGAATATTTACGGAGAGCGCACCAACTGCCAGTGATGCCCAGAATGATTCTGCCGACCACTCCAGTGTATTTACATAATAGGTGCCCATAACGGCTACAATGCCGAAGAAAAGGAAAACAAATAGATCACCGAGGCCGTTGTAGCCAAGGGGAAAAGGGCCGCCCGTATAAAGTATGCCGAATACAAGCGATGCAATGCCCACGGCCAGGATGACCCAGCCTGCATGCCAAACCAGGTACAGGCCGAAAAGAAAGGCCAGTGCCATTGTATATTTGGTAGCCTTCTTCATATCTTCTGCAGAAATCGTCCCTTCTAAGGTTGCCCTTTTAAATCCGACCCGGTCTTCGGTGTCTGCTCCCTTCACAAAGTCGAAATAATCGTTGGCAAAATTAGTACCGATCTGTATGAGGAACGCACAAAGAAGGGCAACCGAGCTGGGTAGCCAGTCAAATGAGTTGTTATTATAGGCAATAGCTGAACCTACCAATACCGGGACAAAGGCGGCAGCCAGCGTTTTGGGACGCGCAGCTTCTATCCAGGTATTAATTTTTGAAGGGGCCAAATGAGGAAATTTATGGTGATAAAGTGTGGATAATTAACTGGAGGAAAATAGTGAAATATAGCCACGCTTAAAAAAAGAAGACTAAACTCGGGACTGACAAAATAATATTAAGTGTAAAAGGCAGAAAAGGTGTTTTATATTAAAAAATTAATAAAAATTAAAATAATTACCTTTTTATATTAAATGTTTATAAATAAATGACTAAATAATTTGTGTTAATAGGTAATTGCATTATTTTTAACGCAGTCAGAAATGAAAACTTTAACTATCATCCATTATTACTTCCATGACAAAAGCAATCAGACGTTACGATACTTTAGCAGCAGCCCGAAACTGGACGCCGAAGTCGAACGGTTCATTTGATACTCCATTCAACATCACCGAGATTTTTGGTGAAAATACGCTACAGCTCGAAGATTTGAAGGAGCGCCTACCAAAGGTAGTGTGGCAGGATCTAAAAAAGACTATGGGTGAAGGCGAACAGCTTAACTCTGAAGTAGCAGATGCGGTTGCCGTAGCTATGAAGGATTGGGCTACCGAAAAAGGGGCCACGCATTATACGCATTGGTTTCAGCCGCTAACCGGACTTACGGCAGAAAAGCATGACAGTTTTATTACACCGAACCAGGGCGGCGGAGCTCTCGCAGAATTTTCGGGCAAGGAACTCATACAGGGTGAACCTGACGCTTCAAGTTTCCCGAGCGGCGGACTGAGGCAAACCTTTGAGGCACGGGGATATACCGCCTGGGATCCTACTTCACCGGCGTTTATTATTGAAAATCAAAACGGTTCGTATCTATGTATACCAACCGCTTTTGCTTCATGGACCGGAGAGGCCTTGGACCATAAAACACCGCTTTTAAGGTCCGTAGAAGCACTTGACAAACAAGCGAAACGTGCGCTCGAACTTTTTGATGTGGAGAGCAAACGGGTTTCCTCAACTGTTGGGTGTGAACAGGAATATTTTCTGATTGACCAAGAGTTCTATTACCGTCGGCCTGACCTGATGACAGCCGGCCGCACGCTGGTAGGTGCCAAGCCGCCAAGGGGACAGGAGCTCGATGATCACTATTTCGGCTCAATATCCGAACGCGTGCTCTCCTTTATGCTGGAGGCTGAAAAAGAGCTTTATAAACTGGGTATTCCGGTAAAAACGCGCCACAATGAGGTGGCACCAAGCCAGTTTGAAATCGCACCGATTTTTGAAACGGCCAACATCGCCGCCGACCACCAACAGCTTATGATGATAACCCTTAAAAGGGTGGCCAGAAATTATGGGTTTGAATGCATTCTGCACGAAAAACCATATGACGGATTAAACGGAAGCGGCAAGCACCTTAACTGGTCAATGAGTACGAATACCGGAATGAACCTGCTGGAACCTGGAGATAATCCGCATGATAACATGCAGTTTCTGTTCTTTTTCTCCGCCATTCTAAAGGCGGTTTATGAACACCAAGACCTGCTACGCATCTCTATTGCACATGCCGGCAATGACCACAGGCTTGGCGCCAATGAAGCGCCCCCGGCAATTATCTCAGCTTATATCGGGGATCAGTTGGAGGATGTCATAAACCAGCTGCTGAACGGCGGATTAAAAGAATCGAAGCAAGGAGGATTGCTTGGGCTCGGTACACCCGTCCTTCCTTCGCTGCCGAAACATGCGGGTGACCGCAACCGGACTTCTCCATTCGCTTTCACCGGTAATAAATTTGAATTCCGGGCCGTGGGATCTTCACAGTCAATCTCATTTCCTATTGTTGTACTCAATACCATTGTAGCGGATGCTATCGATAAGCTTTGTACCACACTTGAAAAAGAGATAGAAGACAGTGGTTCACTGGAAGCTGCCCTTGGCAGTGTGTTAAAAGATTCGCTTTCCGAAGCCAGGGATATCGTTTTCAATGGTGACGGTTACTCAGAAGAGTGGGAGAAAGAGGCCGAAAAACGGGGTCTCTTGAATCTTCGAACAACCATGGATGCCTTGCCAAAGCTTACCGACGAAAAGAATATTGTTCTTTTCGAAAAGCATCGTGTCTTGAATGAAAGAGAGATTCATTCACGGCAGGAGATCTGGGCTGAACAGTATTTGACTACCATAAATATTGAGGCAGACACCACAGAGGCTATGGCAAAAACCATGATCTATCCCGCAGCGGTTCGCTATATGAATGAGCTTGCTGAAAACGTGGAGCGGGTAGACCGGCTGGGTCTCGCAACTACCGGGTCGTTGGCCATGCTCAATAAAGTAAACGACGGTTTGAATGACCTCAATAAGGCCCTGGAACAGCTCAGGGAAGAAGTGCTGGATATGGAGGGCGAGAGCATCATCGACCGCGCTACACACGTTAAGGAGAAAGTGATTCCTGCTATGAATAATATCAGGGATGCAGTTGATTACCTCGAACGCCATACGGCCGACGATTACTGGCCGCTTCCGGTCTATCGCGAAATGCTTTTCGTGAAATAAGCGCACATTTAATTGAACCATTTGAGCGGCGTCCCAAAAAGGGCGCCGCTTTTTTTATGCATTATTCGATATTCAACCGAAGCTTAATTACATTATCCCGATATCAATTTCTTAATTAAAATTTTGTGACCATGAGATCAGGATATGTATTGGCCGTAATATCTATTTTTGCATTTCTGCTAACTTCTGAACTAAACGCGCAGAAAAGCACTGTCGGGCAACTTCATGATACCATTAATCAGAAAGCGGAAACGGTATTTGACCAAGTGGTGGAATGGCGGCGCCACTTTCATGAAAATCCTGAGTTATCTAACCGGGAAGAAGAAACGGCGGCCTATATTGCTGATTATATGCGATCGTTGGGCCTCGAGGTAAAAACAGGTATTGCCCACACCGGTGTCGTTGCAATATTGGAGGGCGGTAAGCCCGGGCCGGTTGTAGGGCTTAGAGCAGATATCGATGCGCTACCGGTAAAAGAGCGAACCGATGTACCTTTTAAATCAACCAAAACTACAACCTATCTCGGCCAGGAGGTTGGAGTGATGCACGCTTGTGGCCATGATACCCATATAGCTATGCTGATGGGTGCAGCTAAAATTCTGACCGAAATAAAAAGTGATCTTCAGGGGACCGTAAAATTTATCTTTCAACCCGCAGAAGAAGGGGCACCTCCGGGTGAAGAAGGCGGTGCCGAGTTGATGGTTGAAGAAGGTGTGTTACAGAGTCCCGACGTGGATGTCATCTTTGGCCAGCATATAAACTCACAGACCGAAGTGGGAACCATTCGCTATCGACCGGAAGGTACAATGGCGGCCTCCGATCGTTTTGTGATCACAGTGAAAGGCAAGCAGACGCACGGTTCTACTCCATGGACCGGCGTCGATCCT
>DATFJD010000390.1:0-4676 GCA_035269475.1 Halalkalibaculum sp. | reverse complement strand
TACCGCTTCTACATTACCGGAAATAACCAGCTGTCCGGGGCAGTTATAATTGGCGGCAACCACTTCTTTGCCGGTCTCCTCGGAAGCCTCCTTGCAAAACTTTTCGACTTCCGCATCTTCCATACCGATAATAGCAGCCATGGTACCGGGATTCTGAACCCCGGCCTTTTGCATAAGTTCACCGCGCCGGCGTACAATTTTGAGAGCTACGGGAAAATCAACGGCCCCGCAAGCTACCAGTGCCGAAAATTCTCCCAGGCTATGGCCGGCTACCATATCAGGGTTGGCCTCAAGTGTGTTGTATAGTGCAACGGAATGGAGAAAAATGGCAGGCTGGGTAAATTCGGTTTCTTTCAGAACCTCTTCCGGCCCTTCAAACATAATTTCTTTTAAATTGATACCCAGAATCTCATCAGATTGATCAAAGTACTCTTTGAAGGTACTTGATTCCTGGTAATGCGATTTACCCATTCCAACAAATTGAGAGCCCTGTCCGGGAAATAGATATGCATTAGCCATTATTCAATCCCCCATTTTACATACGTTGCGCCCCAGGTATAACCCCCGCCAAAAGCTGCAAGTACCAGGTTATCCCCGTGGCTTAATTGATCTTTCCATTCATACAAACAAAGCGGTATCGTAGCGGCGGTAGTATTGCCGTACTTGTCGATGTTGATCATAACCTTATCCATGCTCACTCCCATACGGTTCGCCGTGGCATCAATGATGCGGAGATTGGCCTGATGCGGCACCAGCCAGGCAACATCGTCGGGCGTGAGGTTATTGCGTTTCATAATTTCAAGTGAGACATCCGCCATACCGACTGCGGCCTTTTTGAAGACGGTCCGACCGTCCTGACTTACCACATGCCGGTTGTTTTCAACGGTCTCTTTGCTTGCGGGATTCAGGCTTCCGCCCGCATGCTGATAAAGCGCATTCTGCGTGTCACCCTCAGTATGGTTCACATAGTCAATAATGCCGGTTTCATCATCTGAAGCTTCAAGGATTACCGCCCCTGCCGCATCCCCGAATAAAATACAGGTGGTCCGATCGGAGTAATCAACGATTGAACTCATCTTGTCGGAACCTATCACCAGCACTTTCTTGGCATTTCCGGCTTCAATAAAGTTGGCGCCGGTGGTCAGTGCAAAAAGAAATCCTGAGCAAGCCGCAGACAAGTCAAAGCCATAGGCATTATTCGCCCCGATTTTTTCCTGTACCAGGCACGCCGTTGCGGGAAACATATAATCGGGAGTTACGGTGGCAACAATAATAATATCGATTTCTTCAGCTGAAATGCCGCGCTGCTTAAGGGCTTCATTTGCAGCCTGGGCTCCCATATACGAAGAGGCTTTGTCTTCGTCTTTTAAAATCCTTCGTTCGCTGATACCTGTTCTGGTTCGAATCCATTCATCGTTGGTTTCCACCATTTCTTCCAATTCTTCATTGGTCAAACGATATTCGGGCAAATAGTGTCCAACTGCAGTTATCTTTGCACGTTTTGTTTCCGCCATGTAATAATCTTAGTTATTTAAGAGAAGCAATAATTTTGTCGTTGACATTATTTTCAACGCATTTTACGGCATTCAAGACCATATTCATCATAGCCTTTGGAGAGCTGCCGCCATGTCCTACCAGGCTTACGCCGTCTACTCCAAGAAAAGGTACGCCACCGACATTTTCATAGTTAAACTGGGCTAATGATACTTTAAGCACCTTCACCACTTTTTCGGCCTCCTCGGAGCTGAGCTCCAAAGTCTTAATGCCTTTTGAAATAAATTGTTCCATATTTTCGGGAATGGATTCTCCCAGTTTTAGGAGCAGGTTTCCAACCAGTCCGTCACAAACAAAAACGTCAGCTTTTGCCGGGAGTATGTCTCGTCCTTCAAGGTTGCCGACAAAATTGGGTAGTTCGCTTAAGAGTCCGAAAGCCTCCTTGAGGTCATCGGTTCCTTTTTCATCCTCTTCCCCGACATTCATGAGTCCGATTTTTGGATTTTCAATGCCCATGACATGCTCAACATAGATAGCACCCATTTGAGCAAACTGGTAATACATTTCCGGGCGGACTTCAAGATTGGCCCCGGCATCCATAAGCAGGCGAAAGCCTTTGACGGTAGGATAGGTTGCGGCAATTGCCGGACGCAAGACGCCTTCCAGCTTGCCTAATAGAAAAGTTGAGGCGGCAAGCAGGGCGCCGGTATTTCCTGCACTGACAAAACCCTCGCATTTGCCGGCTTTCAGCATTCCCAAGCCGACCACAATCGAGGAGTCTCGTTTGGTTTTTACAGCCTGAGCAGGCTGCTCGTCCATTTCAATAATCTGCGGGGCGTGCTTAATATGAATCCGCTGAGAATCGTGTTCGTATTTATCAAGTTCCCTTTTAACGGTTTCTTCCGGGCCAAGCAATATTATGTTCAGGTCCCTGTGTTCCTTTGAAGCTTCAATAGCTCCTTTGACAGGGCTTTCGGGATAAAAATCACCCCCCACGGCATCAACTGCAATAATCATGGAAATAGATTTAAGCTAGAGTTATTTGCTAACGCTTACTACCTGTCGGCCACGATAGTAACCGCACTCCGTACACACATGGTGATACCGATGCAAAGCACCGCAGTTTGAGCATTCCGCTAATGTAGGTTCTTCAAGGCCATGATTAGCTCTGCGTTTATTCTTTCGCGATTTAGATGTCTTACGCTTTGGATGTGCCATTTAAATAATTCGTAAATATTTCAGTTAATCCTTCAGTTTCTTCAGTTTTTCCCAGCGAGGATCAATTTTTTCTCCTTCGCCTTCTTCTTTCGTCGATCCAAATGTCTTAGACTCAAACTCTTTGGGGTTGCCCTGCTCATCCAAAAATTTAGGATGAAGCTTCTTTATGGGTATCTGCAACATGAGGGTATCGCGGACTTCCTCTTCAATACTTATGGTATTGGTAGAAAAATTAAACCTGCGTACCGCTCCATTTTCATCTTCGGTTTCTTCCTGAACATCAACCTTGAACAAGACTTCGTATTCTGCATCAACCGGTCTATCAAAATATTCCAGCGAACGATCACACTGTATTTCAATTACGGCATGCACGTCGAAGTTAACCCGGATAAAATGAAGAGTCCGATAAAATTCTATCCCCATGTCCCCGCCTTTAAAGGTGTAGGGAGACAGGTCAAGATCTTCCTGATCCAGCGACAATTCGCGCCGGCTCTGACCCTCAGGTATCTCAACTATGTGAAATTCGAGTTTTGACATATCCTTAATAGCTTGCAAAGTTATGAATATTTGGATTGACCTGCAATCAATTAAACAGTCCGAACATTCGCTGCTCTATCAGCTCAATCACGCGCCCAAGGTCTTCCTGATTGTTTACAAAATCAAGGTCATCGGTGTCGATTATCAGTTTTTCATGCGGGTATCTTCCAATCCAGTCTTCATACAAACGATTGAGCCTTTCCAGGTATTCTATTCGAATGGTATTTTCATAGTCTCTGCCCCGCTGCTGAATCTGCCTGACGAGCGTCGGCACCTGGGCCCGTAAGTAGATAAGCAGGTCGGGCGGCTGGAGAAATTGGGTCATCTCCTCGAATAGCGCTTCATAATTCTTGAAATCGCGATCGCTCATCAAACCCATTTCGTGCAGGTTCTTGGCAAATATTTCGACATCTTCATAGATGGTTCGGTCCTGAATGATGCTTCCCTCCTTTTCGAGCATATTTTTCTGGTGCCGAAATCGGCTGGAGAGGAAATAAATCTGCAGGTTGAAGCTCCAGCGCCTCATGTCATCATAGAAGTCCGCCAGGTAGGGATTGTCTTCAACGGATTCATAAAAGGCTTCCCAGTTGAAGTGTTTGGCCAGTAAACCGGTCAGCGACGATTTTCCCGCCCCGATATTGCCTGCAATAGCAACAAATTTGTCTTCTCCCTTCAATTCCTGTAAATCTTTCTGCTCACTCATTTTAAAAAACTTTTTACCACTAAGTCACAAAAACACTAAGTGGGCTAAGTGCCTTAGTGGTTTAAATTATTCTTTACCCAATAGCTGGTACATCGCTTTTTTGTAGGCCTCAACACCCGGCTGATTGAACGGATTCACCTCCAGGCAGTATACATAGATGGCGGTGAAGAGCTCAAAAAAGTATATGAGCGAACCTACATGCTGGGCATTCAGCTTTTCAATACTTAAGGTCACCACGGGAACCCCGCCGTCAATATGTGCCTCCTTCGTTCCCAAATAAGCTTTAACATTAATTTCATGGAAGCTTTTGCCGGATAGGTAATTCAGCTGGTCCACATTCTGTTCACTGGCTTCTACTTCAAACCCGGAGGTCGCCTCATTCACATTAATAAAGGTCTCCATCATGTTCCGGTTACCGTTCTGGATCATCTGTCCCAAACTGTGCAGGTCGGTCGAGTAGGAAGTCGTAGCGGGAAACATGCCCTTTCCATCTTTACCCTCGCTCTCCCCCAGTAGCTGCTGTACCCAGTTGCCAAACGAGTGCAGCTCCGGCTTAAATGAACCGATGACATCAATGGCTTTTCCTTTCTGATGAAGCGCATACCGGGTGGTAGCGTACTGGATGACATGATCGGGCCTTTCTTCCAAAGCCTGGTACTCATTTACAGCACCGTAAAATAATGTTTGGATATCGATTCCTGCTACGGCTATGGGAAGGAGCCCT
>DATFJD010000389.1:0-3635 GCA_035269475.1 Halalkalibaculum sp. | reverse complement strand
ACCTCCAAAGGTCAAAGAATGGTGTGACCAATTTCATCGCTGCAGCAATTGCGGAAAGGTTTATTGGAAAGGCTCGCACTACGAGAAGCTGAAAGAGAAGGTTGATAGGCTAATCGAGAAAATGGAGAAGTAGGACACCCTTTGGGACAATAAGATATCATCACGGACTCCGATCCGGAATCTGTAGAAAAGATTGGATCAACGCTGTTATCTTAACTTTTGCAATGGATCCTGATCCACCAGCCGGGGTTCAGGATGACAACGTCTTTTCCCTTCTCGTCAGACGCACCACGTCCCATTCCCATCATTTGTGTGGCTCCAAAGATTCCGGGCCAGGCCCCGAATGACAATAATAATAGTCAGAATGAAATTTAAAATCGGGTATTTACTCGCTTTGTGAACCTTCTTATTTCTCCGTGTACCTCAGTGAAACAATTACCCGCTCACCTCCTTTGCGATCTCCAGAACCACCTCTACCAGCTCGTCTATATGCTTTCGCTCCGTGCGATGATTGATGAAACAAACCCGCATCGCCGTTTCTCCACCAATTTTGGTTCCGGTCAGGAATACCCTCCCGTCCTGTTCTACGCGATGGATTATCGCATCATTTATTTCGTTCAACACCGCTTTTGATCGTGCCGCTCCCGGCGGACAATACCGAAAACAGACGATGGAAAGCGGTGCCGGCGCCATCAGCTCCAGGTAAGGCTCCGCATTGATTTTATCCGCCAGGTAACCGGCCTTGTCAACATCTTCCCGGATCGTCTGCCTGATTTTCTGAGCCCCGTAGGCCTTGAGGGTCATCCAGACTTTTAGCGCCTTAAACTCCTTGGTAAGCGGCAGGTTATACTCCATCAAGTCCGTTCTCTGCTCACCGGTTTGGTCGGATTTAAGGTAGTCGGGAATAGTGCTGAAGGTAGCCCGCAAATGCTCCGGATTTTTAACCAGCACCCCTCCTGCCTCAAAAGGCACAAACATCCATTTATGGGGGTTGACAACTACAGAGTCAGCCCGGTCAATCCCGTCAAACAAATGGCCGACCCCTTCAACTTTGGCGGCGGGGCCCCCGTAGGCCGCATCTACATGATACCAGAGATCATGCTTTTCACAGATATCTGCCACGGCATTCAGGTCATCAACCGCACCCGTATTGGTCGTCCCGGCCACGCCGATTCCACAGATGGGATGAAGGCCCTTCTCTTTATCCATTTGGATCGCTTTGTCGAGGGCTTCGATGCTGATTCGCTGCTCATCATCCACCGGAATTTTGCGAAGGTATTTTTTGCCAAGGCCTAACATGTCTACCGCTTTATCAAAACTCGAATGCCCTTCGGCCGAAACGTATACCGTTTGTGGCGGACTTCCGTACATACCTTCCGCGGCCACATCTACCGGTGATTTAATCTTTCGGGCCACGGCCAGGCAATTAAAGTTGGCAACCGATCCCCCGCTAAGCAATACCCCGGCGCTGCCGGTGGGATAACCTATAAAATCTGCCACCCATCGCATTACCAGCCTCTCCATTTCAGTGCTTACCGGAGAGGAGTGCCATTTTAAATTATTCTGGTTCAGCGAAGCCTTGATCATTTCCGCAAGCACGGCTACCTGGTTCCCGCCCCCTGTTATGTATCCGAAATATTTGGGGCCGGCACTGTTGGTAATGCTCTCCAGCACCTTTTCCCGCACTTCCAAAAGCACCTTTTCGACTTCCGTTGGTTGCTCCGGCAGAGGCTCATCGAGCAAGGCTATGACTTCATCCGCAGTCTTGCCGGCAAATACTTTTTTGTCAGTTTTCTCTTCATAATATTCAAGGATCAGCTCTCCGGCATCTTCCAACCATCGCTGAAATATTTGAGGGGGTACATCCAGACTCATGGTAAATCCTGCAGGCTTAATTAGGTATTATTTGGTGGGACAAATATAGAGATTGACCGACAGGTTTCCATGATATCTTTCCAAAGCAGGTATAGTATGAAATGGCTAAAGAGAACAATACAATCGTAGCCGCCTCTATCTGCCTTCCGGTCTCAAAAATGATTTAGCTGTCTCAGACTGCTGTTGAATGATTAGAAAAACCATTATCCCGTTAATCTCTTTAAATTTCACTATGGCTCGACCCAACGGTAGCTCACAAAAGCGAATTTCTTGCTGTCGGGTGCCCAGCTCGGTACGTTGATGGTTCCCTGTCCCCCAAAAAGTTCAACCACTACTTCGGGCTCACCCCCATTCATGGGCATTAATCGCAAAACCACGTCTTTATTGGGCGGGTGGCCTTCCACACTCGAATCATAGGAGAGAAAGACCATGTTTTTCCCATCCGGGGATGGATGAGGGAACCAGTCTCCATACTCTTTGTTGGAAGTGATTTGCTCTACGCCGGTTCCGTCCGGACGCATCCGGTATATCTTCATCACGCCCGAGCGAACAGAGTTGAAATAGATCCATTTCCCATCAGGGGTATATTCAGCGCCGTCATCTAGTCCCTTTGCATCGGTGAGCCGGGTTTCCTCCCCGCCTTCGACGGATATGGCATAAATGTCAAATTCTCCGTTGCGCTGTGCCGGATATACCAGTGTTTTTCCGTCCGGTGACCACCCATGCCAGTACGATGGCGCCTTTTCAGTTACCAGGCGCGGGGTGCCTCCTGTGGCCGGCATCACATAAATTTTGGACCCTTCCCCTTCGGGGGAATGACTTATAGCCAGCATGCTGCCATCGGGTGAAAAGCCGTGATCATTATTGCAGTTATCCGCAAAGCCGGTATCCAGCTGCTCGGGTTCTCCGCCTTCAACCGGAATGGTATAGAGCTTACCGTGGCTATTGAATAAAAAATAGCTGCCGTCCGCTGACCAGTTGGGTGCTTCAATGTGATCTTTGACACGGTAAACAACTTTGCGCTCGCCGGTTTCAATATTATAGGTTTCCAGACTGCTTTCGAGCACTTTATCCTCCGGTTGTTCCGTGCTTTCTTGAGCATAGGCATTCAAAGCCAACATTGAACAGAAGCATAGTCCGAGAAGAAGAGTCCCTGTTTTCAGGATGATTTGTACCGTTTTAATGTTATTCCACATAGAGCCACCACACCTTTTCTATGATTCATTGAATTTCATCATAAATAACCAAGTAAAGTAAAAGATGCAGGAATAAATTCTTAGTCTTGTGTATTAAACAACATGAGGTGTGGATTTAACTAATTGCCCTGCACTAAAGGCCGGTGCAACTTTAAATTGGTGGCCAAACTTTTGAATAATCACAAATCAATAGCCATCTCTAATTCTTTTGTCATCACTAAACTCATATTTCCTGATTAATTCGACATATTCTTGCTCAAATGACTTGGCCCCATGATGAGATTCTTGCCTCTCGATATACCTATACACCGCATTTTCATGGGAACACTTACCGACACAGCAAAATAATCATCCTGCCAGCCAAAGTGTTCACCCCATTGAAGGTTCCTATTGGCCCAATAAGAGGATTATCCCTTAATGAGATTCATAACAGTTGCCACATTCTGATCGGTTGATAAAGAAATGAGAGCATGAAGATGATCAAGCCAGCTATTTATATTGATGAGATGTATGTTCTTACCGGGAGCATACTCCCGAACATGGCAGCACAAAGCATCTTTGTTG
>DATFJD010000388.1:0-3736 GCA_035269475.1 Halalkalibaculum sp. | reverse complement strand
TCCCTCAGTCCCTCAATAATTATCATCAAACCATTGCTGCGATTTGGTTCAGCAGCTCTTCGTTGCTTTCGGTGTTTTTGAGTACTTTCAGCAGGCTGGTCATTGACTCTTTCGGTGATTTCTTCAGCAGGTAACGCCGCACCATATTGCGCTCTTCCAGGGAATCGTCAATAAATTTCTCTTCATTCCTTGTCCCTGATGAACCGATATTGATAGCGGGGAAAATGCGATCGTTAGCCAGTTCCCTGTCGAGTACCAGCTCCATATTACCCGTGCCCTTAAACTCTTCGAAAATAAGATCATCCATCCTGGAATTGGTCTCAATAAGGCAGGTGGCGATAATGGTGAGCGAACCGCCGCCTTCAATCTTACGGGCAGAGCCGAATATCTTCTTGGGAATTTCAAGCGCCCGAATATCCAGTCCGCCGGAAAGGGTACGTCCGCTGTTTGACTGGGCGGCATTATAGGCGCGGCCCAAGCGTGTCAGCGAGTCGATTAGCAGCACGGCATCTTCTCCCATCTCAGCCTTGCGCTTTACATAGCCCAGGGCCATTTCTGTGACCCGGAGGTGACTGCTGGTCGGTTTGTCATTGGAAGAGGCAAATACTTCAGCCTCTGTACTTCGAAGAAAGTCGGTGACCTCTTCCGGACGCTCGTCAACTAGCAGTACGCTGGTGTGTATGTCCGGGTAGTGCTCGCAAACAGATTCTGCAATTTTCTTCAGTAGAACGGTTTTACCGGTTCTGGGAGGTGCTACAATCAGTGCCCGCTGCCCCTTACCGATAGGGGCTACCAGGTCAATTACCCTCATCTCATAGTCTTCGGCATTATGGCCCAGTTTAATCTGCTCATTGGGCATAATTGGCGTTTGGAGCTCAAAGCGAGTAGCCTTTTGCCAGTGAATAGGGTCTTTGTCGTTAATCTTTTCAACAGAATGAATATGGCGATGCCCGTTCTCATCCTCTTCGTACTCCCCTTCAATAACCAATCCGGGCCTTAAGTCATGATGCTTAACCTCATCCGGCTTCAGAAAAGGATCGCGCGGCTCATAACTGAACTCGTGATCGATCTTACGGGCAAAGCCGTAATTCTTCTCATTGATTTCCGTAACTCCCCGGTATCGCCCCGCTACACGAACGTTCTGATTTTCGTGAAAACGCGGTACAAATACGTTTTTGTTACTTTTATTCTTTTTGTTTCTATTCTTCTTGTTTCTTGAACGTCCCATTACATCCTGATTTTTCTGTGCTACTATTCATGCGCAGGTGTCAAACAGTTACTGCTGCACAAAGATAGGTTAAAGTACTAGTTGATTTATAAAGCGAAGGAAGTGAAAAATGTAGCGCGGTTAGCGCACCGCGCTACTGTAAACTATAGGAGAAGATAAAAATGTTTAGCGAAATATAAAATTTAACGTACTGTCGTGGTTTCTCCGATCCAGCTGTAGCAGCTGTTCAGTGTACCGTCAATAGCAATCTTATCTCCTTTTTCCCATCCTTTAAAAAATTTCTCTTCGGTGGTCGGGGTCACCGGCTGGTAAGATTGATACTGGCGCTGAACGGTGTTGGATACTTGCGAATCAACACGTCTGGCTTTGTCCAGATAATCGAGTACCAACCAGTAAACAACCTTGTCATCACGCGTCATCTTACGGCCGCTGGTGCATTGCCCTACAGCCTGAGCGTAAATAGAGGCAATTTGAATATATGGCCGTCCCCAGTCTGAATCCAGGTTGGCAGCCTGTTGGGCATACCTTCTGGCATCCTGCAGCTGTCCGCTATTTAAATAGGTTTCAGATAGTTTAAGCGCCGTTCTGGCTCTCTCGTCATCATTCGGCGATTTCTTGAGTGCTTCCTTCAAATATTTAACCGCATTACTAGTGTTTGCGTTATTTACGGCAAACTCAGCCAGGGCTACAGTATTCTCATAACTGGGATCAATCTCATAAAGCTTTTCATTCAGCTGCTGAGCTTTATCCTGCATATCCTGCTGCTCGTACATGTCGCGCAGCTCAGAAATTATCTCCACGTCCTCAGGATTTTGCTGCATCTGTTCCTCGAGGAAATTAATACGCTCTTCCGGTGAATCAAACAGCTGGTTACGCTGTGAATCAAAGAAACTGCTGAGTTTATCACCGGCATAGGGAGAAGCTTTATCAATATAGTTGAGAGCCTGGTCTTTCATACCCTCAGAAGACATCTGCTGTACCATAACCTGCACATAGTAACCGTCAGCAAGTTTTGTAAACTCTTCCGGGTTCAGGTCAAAGGCCTTTTGATACTCCTCAGCGGCCTTTGTCATGGCATTATCAATAAAATTGGAGTTCTCCTGGAAAAAGCGGCCCCTATCAAGGTGCCAGTTAAATTCGTCGTACTGGCCTGAATCAAGCTCCGTGAATACCTTCTCAAAAATCATATTTGTGGTATCAAGGTAAGCTGAACGAAGCGTAGGATCTTCCTTTTCCTTGGCCAGCTCGGAATAAGACGTAACGAGGCGGTTCAAATTCTTTTCCAGTTCAAACCTTGAGTACCCTTCGATAGTTTGAGGCATGCCTCTCCAGATCCATCGTCCGTAACGAATGGCACTCTCATAGTTTTCATTCTTGTAGTTCTCATAAAATATGGAATACGCTGCCGCTTCAGGCAAGCCGTCTGGAGGCGTAACTTCAGATTGCGCCTGCAGTGCTGCTGAACTACTTAGAAATAGAATAACTGTTAAAACTAGTAGCTTTTTCATAACTCCAAAATTTAAATATGGTTCGTAGTTAAAACTAATTTTATGGAGATTTATTTTACTGCAATTTAGGACGGAAGAACATTAGTTCTGCTAAATTAACGGAAAGCCGCAATCCCCATATATTTTCTTTTATCAAATTCTGGCTTTCAGTGCCCCTGAAACCGTATTCAAAACTTAAATCAACCGATGAACGTGAACGGGGCGACAATATCCCTAACCCGAAAGAAAACATTAATGTTTCAATATTTTCCCCCTCTAATTTTATGTGCCCGGTGTCATAAGAAGCACCTAAGCGGTACTTAAACTTCGATAAGAACCGGTTCGAGCCTATAATGTAAGGAAAATATCGAATTCCCATACCCAATTTATAGCGGTCTGTAAGCAATTGCTCACCATCAACATTAAAATCGTTGGAATATTGTGACCATTTTTCATATAGGGCCTCGGTAGAAATGGAAAACAGCCGGCTGGCTTCATAGGTAAGGCCGGCATTCACAGAGAGCGGGAGCCGGATGGATCCGTCCCCGAGTCCCGGGCCGTCTTTTAGCACAATAGTCTCTACCTGACCGCTTGCCAGCCTTTTATCTGTCTTTTCAATCTTTTCAGCATCCAGGTTAACCGGTAAACTGACCGTAGCTCCCAGGCTTATGCGATCGTTGGCATTTAGTATTTTCGACGTATTTAACATAACACCGAAACGATTCCCGAAGCCTACACCGCTTGTCTGTCGGGTAAATGCAACCGTTGAAAATGCCGGGTTGTCAAACCGGGTTGAAAACTCATTATCTATTGAAGCAAAAACCAATGAAGGGGCATATCCGACGGAAATAGTTGAATTTAACCTCCAGCCGAAACCAATTTCGAACATGCTGACTCCGCCGTTGCTGGTATTTTCACCGCTATAATTCAGGGTATCGACGGCAGTTCCGTCATTTGTAATACGGCTACCGGTTTCCGAAACCTGAAAAGCAGAACGCGTTAGCGGTGCCAGGGATGCAGA
>DATFJD010000387.1:0-5302 GCA_035269475.1 Halalkalibaculum sp. | reverse complement strand
ACGAAGGCGAAATTGCCGATAAGATCGACGCTTTTATGCGCGAAAATGGGGGCTATCTCCGCAAGAAAGATTTTGAAGAGCACACCTCAACCTGGGTAGATCCGGTTTCCGTAAACTATCGCGGCTACGACGTATATGAACTTCCGCCCAACGGACAGGGGATCGCTGCCCTTCAGATGTTGCAGATACTGGAAGGCTACGACCTGGCTTCCATGGGCTATAACAGTGTGGAAGCCCTTCACTACATGACCGAAGCCAAAAAACTGGTATTTGAAGACCGTGCCAAGGTCTATGCCGACATGGATTTTGCAAATGTTCCGCTTCAGAAGTTACTTTCTGAAGAATATGCCGATCAGCGTAGAAAACTGATTGGAGAAAATGCCGGCAGTAATATCAAAGCAGGAGCTTCAATCCTGGAAGAGGGCGACACTATTTACCTGACCACTGCCGACAAGGATGGCAATATGGTTTCGCTGATTCAAAGCAACTATCGAGGCATGGGTTCCGGTATTGTGGTACCAAGCCTGGGTTTTGTATTCCAAGATCGCGGTGAGCTTTTCTCTATGGACCCGGATCATGCCAATGTCTATGAGCCGGGCAAGCGTCCCTTTCACACCATTATCCCTGCCTTTGTTATGAAAGACGGAGAACCATTCATGAGCTTCGGGGTAATGGGCGGAGGTATGCAGCCGCAGGGTCATGTGCAGATCCTTACCAATATGATAGACTTCGGCATGAACCTGCAGGAAGCCGGTGACGCAGCCCGCTGGCGCCATACCGGATCCACCCAACCTACCGACAGCGCCGACGAATATCTTGAAGGCGACGGAACCCTAAGTCTGGAATCAGGCGTACCCTGGTCGGTGGTTCGTGGACTTATGATGCGGGGCCACGATGTGAACTACGACGTAGGAGGCTACGGTGGGTACCAGGCCATCATGCTTAAGGATGGTGTCTATTACGGCGCTTCCGAATCACGTAAGGATGGACATGCACAGGGGTATTAAGTAATCTACCACTAAGAAGTGCTTAGAGAAAAGAGTTTCCCTTGTGCTTCTTAGTGGTTCATTGTGCACCTTTGTGAAATAGCCTCAAGGAACTTATTTCCCTTAAAAAGGTTAATAAGAGGTAACCTGAAGTGAATTTTCTAACTGCAACCAGATCACTTTATCTTATGCGCCAGCTATCCTTGTCGTTGCTACTCATATTACTGCTAACCGGCTGCCCGGGCTCAGATCAACCTACCGACCCGAACGGTGACGATCCGCCTACAGGTCCGGTGACCTACCAGACTGAAAATGCCTTTCCGAACCTCTCCTTTTCACAACCTTTATTTCTGACGAATGCCGGCGACGGTTCCAACCGGCTCTTTGTAGTTGAACAGGGCGGAACCATCCGGGTCTTTGAAAATGATGCCTCAACCTCAAGCATGTCTACTTTCCTTGATATCAGCGGGAGGCTGTCTTCAGGTGGAGAGCGCGGACTGCTGGGCCTGGCATTTCACCCGAACTATGAAAGTAACGGCTATTTCTACGTGAATTATACAGATGGAAACGGAGATACTATGATTAGCAGGTTTGAGGTCAGCGTCAGCAATCCGGACCAGGCAGATCCGAGTACAGAAGACCCCGTCTTACAATATGACCAGCCCTACTCCAACCACAATGGCGGCCACATTGCATTCGGGCCTGACGGATATCTCTATATCGCTTCAGGGGACGGAGGTTCAGGCGGCGATCCGGATAACAATGGCCAGGATCCATCAACCCTGCTTGGCAATATTCTACGCATTGACGTAGATGGCGCCTCCAACGGCAATAACTACGCCATCCCACCTGATAATCCTTTTGTGGATAATAACCAGGGCTACCGTGAAGAGGTCTATGCCTACGGGCTTCGCAACCCCTGGCGGTTCAGTTTTGACAGTGATAATGGTCGATTGTTTGCCGCAGATGTGGGGCAAAATCAATATGAAGAGATCGATCTGATTGAAAGCGGGGGCAACTATGGTTGGAATATCATGGAGGGAGCTCACTGTTATAACTCAGACAGCTGTGATCAGTCGGGACTGATCCTTCCTATTTGGGAATACGATCACGGGGTGGGACAATCCATTACGGGAGGCTATGTTTATCGGGGGCCGTCGCTTAGCGGGTTAACGGGCCATTATATCTATGGAGATTTCAGTTCCGGAAAAATCTGGGCGCTGGATGTCTCCGACACCGAAGACCCTTCGAACAGTGAATTGATAGATACCGATTTCAGCATTTCATCGTTTGGGACAGATGCTGACAATGAACTCTATATTTGCAGCTTCAACGGCAATATTTATAAGCTGGTGGAAGAATAATCTTTTAGTTATTTCACTAAGTTACACTAAGCGAATCAAAGTGACACAAAGAGATCTTAGCCTGCTTTATCTAACAGCTTTAACAGCTTAATTAAAACGGTACACGTCGAATCCTATGTTTATCTGCCAGGCGCGAGCGTCGGCTTTGAAAAACCGGCTGCTTTCCCAATCGGGCCCGGCTTCCAAAAACAGACCGAACTCGTTCGTGAAGCGGTAAGCCAGTCCGCCCCGCAGGCCCAGCCTCACTCTGAAACCATCGCCTCCGTTACGGGTATCGGCCAGTTCACCCAGTGCCATATTGTTTCCAAAAAGGGCATCAGCCTGAACATAAGGCTGCCATTTATCGAGTTTGTATGCCAGCGGATAGGCACGTAACACGGGCCCGAGTCCCCAGCTGCCGACCCCAAAATCTGAACCGCCTGCATAAAAGCTGGTCAGCACCTGGAAACCGATGGCGGCACGCGGCGACATGGTTCGAACGTCCCGGAATTCAATTTCAAGTTCCGTATTATCGCCCGATTCCAGCACTTTGTTACCCATATAGGTAAAATCATTCAGCCATTTAAAGTTGGCCGTCAATCCCAGGATACCGACATCCGTGCGTAGCGGCTTGATCTGTTGTGACTGCTCCATAGGCTCGCCGCTTTGGGCAAAGGCCGAAGATGAGAGAAGGCCGGTCACTAAAAACACCAGCAACAGGCTCAAAAGACTTTTTCTAACAGAAATAATTGCATTAAAGGTAGTACTCATGAAGGTAAATTGATTAAATATTCTAAACTGGCGGTCTTATGAATAACAAGCTATAAAGAACTCCAACTATAAGGTCTCAATCAAATGAAAAATTCCGGTTCGCAATGTTATGCTTTTCTTTCCGGTAATGGTTCCGGTTGTGTCATCTCAATGACTTCACCGGCTTCCTTGCGATGAATCTCCAGATTCTTTCCGGTAACCTGTTCAAAAAGGTGGCTTTTACGCATGGCGCCCCAGATTTCAAGCTCGGGATCGCTTTCTGTGGTAATTAAAAGCTTAATGTCATCCTCCCCATTGCGTATTTCCATCTTCTGTACATTACGGTAGTGGCTGCGGTCCAGTCCGTCGGCAACCCTTAAAATGCCTGAAAGCTTCTTCACCCTGTCTTTGAGATCTTTATCCAGCTTTCGAAACCGTTTATGCCTATTTTTAGGGGTGGATCGGCGATGATAGCGTGCCACATTGGCCATCAGGTCGATTTCATCTTCTTTGAAACCTTTCAGATCGGCATTTCTAATGATATAAAGTGCATGCTTGTGGTGCTTGCGATGCGAAATATAGTAGCCTATATCGTGCATCAGGGTGGCATATTCCAGCAGCTCACGATCCGATTCCGGCAGCTCCAGCTCTTCCCTGAGTTCATCAAAAAGCTCAAGCGCCATTTTTGCTACGTGCGCAGAATGCTCTTCTTGCCAGTCACATTTTCTCAAAAGCTCAAAAACGCTGCGGCGGCGGGGATCGGAAAACCCACCCTGCAGTTCCAGATCCAGGTTATGCTTCTCGCTCTTGATATAGTGAAGCACCATGCCCTCGCGCAGGGCTGATTCGGATATTTTCACCTGTTCAATATCAAAAGTGTGAATCAGGTAATCGAGCAATACCATGCCGGGAGCTATGATGTCAACCCGCTTTTCCTCGAGGCCCTCTTCCTTCAGCCGCTGATCGTGATTCAGTTTTAAAAACGATTTGTTGAATATTTTAAACTCTTTCGCCGAGAACTGCAGTTCGTTGAGCGTCATCGAAGCCGTAAGTGAATTGCGGTCGGCAACCATGGCGGCGATATTTTCCATGGTCCCTGACGAACCGATGATAGTTTTAACTGGATACTCTTTTAGTACTCCGGCGACATCCTTGAGTTCTTTTTCAAAATGCTTTTTTAGCGTATTTATCTCCACATCGCTGATCGGGTCATGGTCCACAAAACGGGCGGCCATCCGGGCAACCCCGATTTTCTTACTCACTGAATAGAAGAATTCTTCGTTATTCGCCACGATGAATTCTACACTGCCTCCACCGATATCAACCATCAGTACGGGCTCGTTGCCTATAGTAACCGAATGTCGCACCGCGTGTCCTATTAGCTTGGCCTCCATCTGTCCGGATATGGCCCGCGGCTTGATCCCCACTTCATCAATCACCCGCTGAATAAACTCCCCGCCGTTTTCCGCTTCCCTGATGGCACTGGTGGCATAGGCCAGGATACGCTCCACTCCCTGGCTGTCACAGAGTATCTTGATTTTCTTAAGCGCGGCAAGGCCTCGTTCCATAGCCGCTTCACTAAGCCGGTTATCCATCCCTTTTTCAGCTAGAATAACCATCTCCTTGAGTTTATCGACTGTACGAAAACTGCCGTCAGGGTAGATATCAACCAGTACCACATGGAAGGAGTTGGTGCCTAAATCCAGGGCTGCGATGCGTTTGGCGGGCTTGCCGTTAACTGATTGATCAGTCATAGATGCATGATTTAATAAATTGATATCCCAAATATATCAAATTTATAGAACACGGATGCCGCTGATTAAACGGTTGATTACGGAAATTTACTTGATCAAATTTAGGCTATTTCAAGCGTCCACGCTTGAAATTTGAAGGGTGATAAGCGTGGACGCTTATCACAGCCACCTGTTGTTAACAGCAAAACCCACGTCACCAGCGTTCTATTCATTGGATTTACTTTTTTTCTGGGCCTCTTTATTCTGTTCAGAAATTTTCAGGCGCATTGTACGCCGGTCTTCGGCCTGCTCATAGCGCTCTTTTTCAAAATCGCTTTCCGGAATAATCTTTGGCACTGGAACCGGCCGCCCGTCGGCATCTACCGAAACAAAGGTATAAAAAGAGGTGGTGCACAGGCGCCGCTCCCCGGTGCGCATATTCTCCGCCCAAACCTGCATAGCAACCTCCATGGAAGTATTGAAAGCGCGG